>DATGNN010000381.1:0-2046 GCA_035306725.1 Chitinispirillaceae bacterium
CCCCACAAGCGGGCCGCCAACATGGGGAACAGGAGGAACCCCCGGTGTAACCATAGGGCACACATGCATGTCTCCCATTGTAGCTGCCGGCATGCCACCTATTAGAACATTGGGCACTCCGGGGCCTGTTATCATTCCGCCGTGTGCTGTCATGTCTCCAACTCTCGCTGCTGGTTTTCCCATGATCCTTGTCCTTTTTTATTGTTTTAACAGATACGTATTTAATGGCTTTTTTGCTTATCATACTAAAGAATATAATAATAAAACCAAAGTCCGAATGTGACGAGCGTCACATTCGGGCATTTTTTTTAAAATAAATCAGAAAACTGAGGCTGTATCCTGAAATTTGATCTGAAATTAGTTGTTATTCATTTCCATAAATTAAAAAACTATTACTATTCTAAAATTTGTTTCTTCTGGAAAGAAGTATCCTGATATTTCAAAAAGATTATTTCTATTCAAAACTCCGGTTTTATTTAATTTTTTTTAATAATTTGTTTTTCATTTAATCTGCAATAATTTAAATTATAAACTTAATGCTTTACTGTGTTATCCTGGTTTTAGCGGATAACATAATAACTCGTGCGGTAGACTTAAGCCTTTACTCAAATCTTCCGCTTATTTATTAATCTTTAAAAGGGGGTACCCCATGTCCAGATGTCGAGCATGGACCAGATTCATGTCCGTTGTATTGTTTGTAAGTACTGTTTCATATTCTGATGTACCGACAGGGTTCGGTATTTTTTCGACTGAAGAAACTGTTATTGGTGACAGGGCTGATTTCAGTGGAGGTTCAATCGGTTCAAACGGGAATATCCGGGTTGGATCAGATGCGGAAGTTATTGGTTCGGTTATTGCCGGCGGCAATATTACTGTTTATGATCGTTCAACGGTTTTTGGTGATGCAACCGCGGCAGGAAATATTTCTCTTGGAAACAGTTCACAGGTCACAGGTACAACGGTTCAGCACACAACTGTACCTGCTTATACAATAAATTCGAAATCAGTTTCGGTTGGAACACAAAACATTACTGTTAACCACAATCAATCACTTACACTGGATCCCGGTTCTTACAGGGATGTTATTGTAAGAGACAGAGCACAGCTTTATCTAAGCAGTGGCGTTTATAATTTCAAATCTCTTGATGTCGGTTGTGACGGGTGGGTAAAGTTCAATATTTCCGGTGATGGTGTTGAGATCAATATTCAGAACGGATTTATTATTAGTGATCGTGCAAAGATGGAACTTGTAAGTGGTGCTGCCGAAGATATCGCGATATATGTGGGCGGTTCAAATGAAATAAGGATTGGAAGCAATTCAAAGCTGCATGGATCACTGACAGCGCCGAATGCAAAAGTAAGTGTTTTTTCCAGAGCAGAAGTTCATGGTGCAATTTATGCGCGTCGCGTTGAACTTCAACCTGATGTTTTCACAGGTGGTCTTATTGAAAACTGGATTACTATTGACACAGATAATGACGGTGTACCGGATGTGGTCGAACTCGAAGCCGGAACCGATCCTTTCAATCCTGATGATAAGCCTGCTGCTGTTGTTGAAGGTACATTTCTTAACCAGACCGATGATGGACTTCAGAAAGTAAAAATTGATTACACCGATTTTCCTGGTTACGAACAGTGTGATGCGGTACCAGTCAGTCTTGATCAGGGAAGTGTTGAGGGAGATCTGATTCCGATACCGAGGTTGATTGATACCAGTGATGTCTTTCGGCCTGAAATTGATCTTACATATAAGAAAGATGTCGCGTATCACAGAATAACAGGTTCAGTTGCTTTAGCAAAGAAAATGCTTTATGCGTTTCCTGTCAGTGCTCAAAAAGCAGGTATCCCCAGAGAATGCCTCAAACTTTATCATTTCAATGAAATGACAAATTCATGGGAAGATGTGGAGATCGCTTATGTAACTTACAGGGCTGTTTACGCTTATGTAACCTCTTTCAGCGATTATGTGGTGGCTTCAAAAGATTACATTTACAGGGTTAATCCTGAGTATACAGACGATGATGAGGCTAAAAAATACAGTACTAT
>DATGNN010000382.1:0-8950 GCA_035306725.1 Chitinispirillaceae bacterium
TTCAGGACTCGGCATTATGCCTGTTTTCCTGAAAAAAACTATCTATTCTCTTACCTTTTTTGTCGTTGGGTTTGTTGTAGTTGGTTATTTTGCAATGAATACAGAGCAATCTAAACAGAGTAATCTTAATGTTGTTCTGGAAAACGAATTGTTTGACAGCACAAATAATTCTCAAAAGCAAAATGATAATACTGCAATTAAAAATGACTTCGACAGCCTGAATGACACAAACAGATTTTTTTCCAAAAACAGAGGTGATCTTGATCAAAATGGAGTGATTCCTGTTGATCTAAAGAATAAATAGCTGATACATTCTGTTTCGGAAGCTGCTACTGTTTTTAGTTCAAGTCCTGATAAATTTTCCGCCTGCCGGGGCGGATTTTTTCTGTTCATTTCTTAATCCCTCACATTTTTCCGTGCTTATTACTATATACTATTGTATTTTTACCTTTTATTGTGTACTTTCATGAATCGTTTCAAATTAATCAACCGGATTCTGTGGATTGTACAGATTGCTGTAGTTGTAATTCTGGCAATAATGCTGGTTAAGGCAATGAATATTCTTTTCATTTTGATAAGTGGGGAGATAACTCCTTGATTTTTTGCTCCGTGCTAAATCCTGCAATTGATGTTGTTTACAAAATAGATGAATTCAGGTCCGGCCAGACATATACCGACATACCGCATTTTTCTGTTCCGGCAGGTAAGGGAATAAATGTTGCCCAAGTGGTTAAAACTCTTGGTGAAGATGTGTGCGTGGTAGGCTTGACACCAGAGTATGATTTCAAGCGAATTACTGATTACCTGAATTTAATGCAGATCGGATACCATCTTTTCAGTATCCCGGGGGGTTCAAGGGTAAACACAACTGTTATTGAAAAAAATTCGGGATTCATTTCTCATATCAGCAGCAAAGGTTTAACTTTGCCTATGAGAATTCAGATTGAATTCATGCAGTTTTTTGGCCAATTAACTTCAAAAGATGATATGTGGTGTTTTTCTGGAAGTATACCGCAGGGTTTCGAATCGGACATTTACAGTCAGATGTTGAAAATATGCAATGATAAATGTAATACAACTCTTCTGGATTGCAGGGATGATGCATTGAAGTTTGGAGTAAGGGCAAAGCCTGTAATGATAAAACCAAATCTTGCAGAACTGGAAAACTTTTTTGATGAGCAGATACAAGGTGTGCATCATATTGCGTTAAAGGGGAAGCGTCTCATTGATGCTGGTATAAAATATGTGTTTATATCACTTGGTGCGGATGGATTGATCGCATTACATGAAAGCGAGTGTTTGCTTTGTTGTGCGCCGCAGATAAAAACTGTTAATACTGTTGGATGTGGTGATGCACTTGTTGGAGGATTGCTTGTTTCAAAATATAGAAAATTTTCATTTTCTGAAATGTGTAGAATGGCTGTAGCATGTGGTACTTCGAATGCAATGCATGAAGGACCGGGTGAAATTACCAGAAATGAAGTATGGCAATTAATGGAGGATGTACAGATTACTGCTGTTTAAACAAGGAGAAAAAATGAAACGGTTACGGGTTCTGGTTACAGGTGGTGCTGGTTTTCTTGGATCACACTTGTGTGAAAAACTGGTTCATGCACAGCATGATGTTATCTGTCTTGATAATTATTTTACAGGAAATAAACGCAATGTAGAACACTTGATGGATTACCGTAATTTTGAACTGCTTCGCCATGATATTACGTTTGCGGTTTTTCTTGAAGTTGATCAGATATACAATCTGGCATGCCCGGCCTCACCTGTACATTATCAGTACAATGCAGTTAAAACAATTAAAACCAGCGTTATGGGTGCGATTAACATGCTGGGACTTGCAAAGCGTGTAAAAGCAAGAATATTGCAGGCGTCTACATCTGAAATATATGGTGATCCGATAGTTCATCCTCAGCCTGAAGGGTATTGGGGGCATGTTAACCCGATTGGTATACGTTCCTGTTACGATGAAGGAAAGCGGGTTGCAGAGACCCTGTTTTTTGATTATCACCGGATGAATAATGTGGATATAAGGGTAATGAGAATATTTAATACTTATGGTCCAAGAATGCATCCAAATGACGGAAGGGTGGTATCGAATTTCATTGTTCAGGCTCTGAAGGGTAATGATATAACAGTTTATGGTGATGGAAATCAGACACGTTCATTTTGCTATGTTGATGATTTGATAGAGGGAATGATACGTTTAATGAACAAAGAGAATTTTTATGGGCCGGTTAATATAGGTAATCCTTGTGAATTTACAATAAAGGAACTGGCAGATCTGGTCATAAAATTAACAAACAGTTCTTCAAAAGTCATTTATCAGCCTCTTCCTTCAGATGATCCCAGACAGCGTCAGCCGGATATATCACTTGCAAAACAGGTTTTGAACTGGGAACCTGCTGTTGAGTTAAAAGAAGGACTTGAAAAGACTATCGCTTATTTCAGAAATAATAATGATTGTTAAGAATTGAAAATTAAAAACGGAGTTTGTGTGAAAAATTACATACCATCAGAAATCGAACCAAAGTGGCAGCGGTTTTGGGAGGATCAGAAGCTGTTCTCTGCAGAAATCAATAATTCAAAACCTAAAAAATATGTACTAAGCATGTTTCCATATCCTTCGGGTGCACTGCATATGGGGCATGTCATGAACTATACAATAGGTGATGTTGTAGTCAGAATTTCTCTGATGCAGGGTTACAATGTGCTTTCTCCGATTGGTTGGGATTCGTTTGGCCTCCCTGCAGAAAATGCAGCTATTCGTGAAAAAATTCATCCTGAGGATAATATTAAAATAAATATAGACAAAATGCGGTCACAGATGAAACGTGCCGGATGGGGATTCGATTGGGAAAGAGAGGTAGCGACATCGGATGAAGACTATTATCGCTGGACTCAATGGCTGTTTTTACAGTTTTACAAAGCTGGACTGGCCAGGAAAAAGAAAGCCCCTGTAAACTGGTGCCCAAATGATAAAACCGTACTTGCAAATGAACAGGTGCATGATGGACGGTGTGAAAGATGCGGAACTGAAGTTCAGCAGAGGGATCTGGAACAGTGGTTCTTTTTGATGAGTGAGTATGCCGGCAAACTGCTTGATAACCACAAATGCCTTGAGCAATGGCCCGAAAGGGTTTTAAAAATGCAAAAGGAGTGGATCGGCCGCTCGGAAGGGGCTCTGGTTAATTTTAAAATTGAAAATTCAGAAGAGGTCTTACAGGTTTTTACAACTCGTCCCGATACTCTCTTTGGAGTGACTTTTATTTCCATGGCACCTCAACATCCCATGATTGAAAAGTTGATAGAGAACAATCCGGATAAAGAAAATATCATGAGTACGGTCAAGATGATGCGTTCACTGGGTACTTCAGAGATGGAAGTGCTAAACAGGGAAAAAGAGGGCGTATTTACAGGAAAATATGTCATTAATCCGGTAAACGGGGATAGAGTCCCTCTATATGTTTCAAATTTTGTGCTTATGAATTATGGAACAGGTGTTGTAATGGCTGTTCCGGCACACGATCAACGCGATTTTGAATTTGCAAAAAAGTATGATCTTGATGTGAAAGTAGTTATTAATCCTGAAAATGTGAGTCTGAATGCCACTGATATGGATTGTGCATATACAGATGATGGTATTATGGTTAATTCTGGTCAGTTTACAGGCAAAAATAACAGGAAGGCCATGTCGGAGATTATTTCGTGGCTTAAGGAAAAGAATTATGGAGAGGGTACAGTGACATACAGACTTCGCGACTGGTTGTTGTCGCGGCAGCGTTACTGGGGAGCACCGATACCTGTTGTGTATTGTGAAAAATGTGGTGAGGTTGCAGTTCCGGAGGATCAGCTTCCTGTGCGTCTTCCGCGCAATGTATCGTTTAAACCGCAAGGGGATAGTCCGTTAAAGGAGTGTGAAGAGTTTATGAATACAGAATGTCCTCAATGTGGTGGTAAGGCATATCGGGATCCAGATACAATGGATACCTTTGTAGATTCTTCATGGTATTACCTGAGGTATACTTCTCCTAAGGAGAAAAATGCTCCTTTTGATAATAAAGCAGTCGGGTATTGGTGTCCGGTTGATACATATATTGGAGGAATCGAACACGCTACAATGCATCTTATCTACGTGCGCTTTTTTGCCCAGGTCATGCATGAATTGGGTTTAATCCCATTTGAAGAGCCTGTAAAAAAGCTGTTCTGTCAGGGAATGATATGTAAAACTGCTCATTATTGTGAAAAGGATAAATGGATTCGTGAAGACCAGGTAAAGAATGGTATGTGCAGCATTTGTGGTCAGAAGGTTCAATCGGATATTACTAAAATGAGCAAAACAAAACTCAATGTAGTCAGTCCCGAGACTATTATTGAAAAATATGGCGCAGATACTATGCGTATGTATGTATTGGCTGATAATCCTCCGGATCGTGATCAGATCTGGAGTGAGGAAGGTGTGCAGGGTGTAAATCGTTTTCTGAATCGTTTATGGGATACTTTTAATTCACTTATTCCTGAAATAAAGGATTCAACTTCTGTTGACATTGACAACTTGTCGCAAAATGACAAGGAATTTCGTTTTATCGTACATACATCAATAGAACGATCAAAAAAAGCTATCGAAGATAATTGGCAGTTTAATACAGCTATTGCAAGAGCCATGGAGTTGCTTAATGCAATAAGAAAATACCGTGATTCTGCTGCATCGTCAGTCATACGTGAAGCGTGTGAGTCCTTGTTGAAGATAATAGCTCCGATTGTTCCTCATATCAGTGAAGAATTATGGGAACTGATGGGGAAAAAAGAATCAATATTCAGAAGCAGTTTTCCGGAAGTGGACAGGAGTGCACTTGTTAGAGACCAAAAGACTATTGTTGTGCAGGTCAATGGAAAATTAAGGGGGGAGTTTATGGCTTCTGGTAAGGATTCGCAGGAAGAACTTAAGCAAAAAGCTCTGGCCATAGAAAAAGTGCAGTCTTACATTTCAGAAAAAGAGATCATGAAAATTATTGTCGTTCCTGGAAAACTTGTCAACATTGTGGCAAAGTGATATGAACTCAGGGAGTCTTTTTTGAAGCAATTAATTGTAGCTACTACCAATAAAGGAAAATTCGGGGAAATAGAAGAAATATTGAAAGATTTTCCTTTTCAATTGTCTTCATTGCATGATATATGGGATCCTGTACCACAGATTCCCGAAACTGGAAATACATTTTTTGAAAATGCATGTATAAAAGCAGACTGGGTTTTTTCAAAAACTTCTTTTTGGACACTTGCTGATGATTCCGGGCTGGAAGTAGATGCTCTTAACGGAGAGCCAGGGGTTAGAAGTGCAAGATATGCAGGCGAACATTCCGACATTGACAATAACAACAAACTGTTAAAGATGCTTTCCGGTGTACCGCAAAAGAAGCGTTACGCCCGTTTCAGATGTGTCATTGTAATCAAGACTGAAACAAATGCATACATTACAGCAGAAGGTTGTTGTGAAGGTACAATTGCATTTGAGTCTGAAGGTAGTGGTGGATTCGGCTACGATCCGCTTTTCATACCCAAAGGGTTCACCAAAACATTTGCTCAGATCGGACAATGTGAGAAAAATATTATCAGTCACAGGGCAAAAGCTCTCAATTCATTACGGGAGAAACTGCATGTATTGTTCGAAAAATGAGAAAATCCTTATTGTAGATGATAATTATCATACTTCGATTTTTATCAGTAATTTGCTTGAGGAATCCGGTTTCGACAGTATAATTGCCAATAGCGGTCAAAAGGCTCTCAGGATTATAGAAAGCCATAGCGTTGATCTGGTGCTGCTGGATATTGTAATGCCCGATATGAACGGATTCAAGGTTGCGAAAAGAATAAAAACAATCTCTGGAAATGAATTTTTACCTGTAATTCTTGTTACTGCTTTAGCTGCAGATGAGGATAAGGTTGCAGGTCTGGAGTTTGCCGATGATTACATCACAAAGCCGTTTTCGGGAGAAGAGCTGCTGGCGCGTATCAAATCTCATCTGAGGATCAGAAGACTTCATCATGAACTTTCTCAATCGAAAAAACGGTATGAGAGTCTTTATGAAAATTTCCCGCACCTGTATCTTTCTATTGATTCTCAAAGGAATATCAGTGATTGTAATCAGTTTTTTCGTCAGACATTCAATGTTTCCAAGAAAGATATTATTGGAAAATCCATTTTTACCCTTTTCAAGCAGGAAGATCATGGAATACTGGAAGATTTTTTTAATTCATTTATAATCTCAGAAATTCCTTCGGTTCAGCAGCGTAATTTTCAGCTTGTAAAGCCTGATGCAAAAGAGACAATAACTGTTAATCTGAAAGCTGTTTATGTGGGTTGTATGGGTAAAGGGTTATCGGCTGTTATAGCCATGGAAGATATAACCAGGAAATTGCGTATGGAAGAGGAACAGAAAATTGCACGTAAACATTTGTACAGATCTGCACAATTAGCTTCAATAGGTACTCTTGCTTCGGGTGTCGCTCATGAAATGAATAACCCACTTACTGCGATTCTCGGTTTTTCGAGTGTTTTGACTGACCGGATAAAAAACAGGGAAAATATTGAGTTCGAAGAGATGGAACAGTATCTTCAGATAATAAATGCAGAAGCACTAAGGTGCAGGGATATTGTAGAAAATTTGTCGAAATTTGCACAGGAAAGGGAAATTTTACCAAAGAATGTAATGCTCCTGGATTGCATAAGTGATGCCCTGAAACTGACAAATTCTAAAATGTCAAAAGCCGGCATAGTGGTAACCAATAATATACCTGAAAATGTATGGGTTTGCGCTGATGCAAACAGACTTGAACAGGTATTCGTAAACATATTAAATAACTGTACCGATTTCTGTCAGGAAAATACTACTGTCGAGATATCCCCTGTTAAATCCCGGACGACTTCAAAGTATTATGCCCTGCAAATCAGTGATAATGGACCGGGAATTGAATCCGACAAATTGCCGAAAGTCTTTGATCCTTTTTTTACTACAAAAATTGTAGGCAATGGGACAGGAATGGGATTGGCAATATGTCATAAGATAATGGAAGAAAGCAATGGAAGAATTGATATTACAAGTGAACCACAAAAAGGTACCAGTATTATTCTGGAAATTCCTTTAGCTAAAGAAATGGAAACGGAGCTGCGTGAAAAATGAGTAAAGGAAAAATTCTTGTTGTGGATGATGAGGCTTCATTACGTCTTCTGCTGAGTAATGAATTAACACGAGTGGGATATGTAGTTGAAGCTGTTGCTGATGGAGAGTCTGCTCTATCAAAACTTCGTGAAGATTTTTTTCATATCGTTCTTCTCGACATAGTTATGCCTCATACAGATGGACTTGAAGTACTCAGGACCATGAAACAGGAAAAGATTCCTTCCGAAGTAATCATTCTTACCGGTAATGCCACACTCGAAAGTGCGATTTCCAGTATGAAACTGGGTGCTTTTGAATATGTCAGAAAACCTTATTCACTTAATGAACTCCTTATCCAGATAGAACGTGCCATTGAACATCAACGGTCGCAGTTGGACTTAAAATTACTCAGGGATGAGTTAAAAAAGAGCGGGCGTGGAGGGAAACTTATTGGAAAAAGCATAGTGATGCTTGAGCTCCAAAGAATAATTTCGCGTGTTGCTCCAACGCAGTCTACTGTACTGATCCTTGGAGAAAGTGGTACTGGTAAAGAACTCGTTGCACGATCAATCCACGAACAGAGCAACCGAAATAATAAACCTTTTATTGCCATTAACTGTGCTTCTTTTTCTGAAACATTACTGGAAAGTGAGTTGTTCGGATATGAAAAAGGAGCTTTTACCGATGCAAAATCTCAGAAGCGAGGACTTGCTGAAATCGCTGATGGTGGTACTTTGTTTCTTGATGAAATAGGAGAAATCCCAATCCATTTTCAGGCAAAGTTGTTACGATTTCTGGAAACAGGAGAAATCAGGCGTGTTGGGGGTACTAAAGACCTTCTGTTGAATGTCCGGATTATCTGTGCAACAAATCAGCCTCTGGAGGTTCTGGTTCAAAAAAACCAGTTTCGTGCAGATCTGTTCTACCGTCTGAATGTGTTGTCTGTTATTGTTCCACCTTTAATAGAGAGAATAGATGACATCCCGCTTCTGGTTGATAATTTCATAGCTATGCACGGATTTCAGAAAGAATTCAGCAAAGAGGCTATGGAACTGCTGAAAAAGTATGACTGGTGCGGAAATGTCCGTGAATTGAAAAATGTTATTGAGCGAACTTGTATACTCACTTCTGAACGTATTGTTACAGCAGAAGACCTGTCGTTTCTAAAGGTAAACAGAGTACCCGAAGAGATGCCCTCTAAATCACAGTTGACCCGGTTGGCTGATAATGAATGTCTGTCATTAAAAGAGATGGAAAGAAAACATATAATAAAAGTGTTGGGCCTTGTAAACGGGCACAAGGGAAAAGCTGCAAAACTGCTGGAAATAAATGCAAAGACACTTTACCTTAAAATGAAATCTTATAATATCGTTTCAGTGTACGAATAATACCAGCATTAATCCAGCTTGAATCTCTGCCTGAGTATTAATTCACAAAATATAAGCAGTAATATGACAGATAACAAATACCATGATCGTGTGATGCTGAAATGCTCTGTAACTGTTACTTCATTTATCTGATCTTTATTATCTTCAAACAGAGTGTCGGTAATGGTAACGCGATAACCGAATTCTTTCAACAATGAGTTGTTCTGTCCGTTTATCATCAGTTCCCGATTATCAGGTTTTACAAACAGAGTGTCACTGTATTCGAATTTATGGTTTTTTGATCTCAAAACCGTTTTGTATGAATAGTTACCATTCGAAACGCCTGCAAGAGTTATGGTCTGGTTTGGCAAACCGGATATTTTTTTCCTGAAAGTGGTATCAATCAGGGAACCAAAA
>DATGNN010000383.1:0-7023 GCA_035306725.1 Chitinispirillaceae bacterium
CCATTTTCTTTTACCACTAAATAAAGGGATACCCCTGTTCAAACAGAATCACTAATACACTAATTCGAAACATGAATAGAACAATATATTTATGTTAGGAGGGTGTGGAAACACGTGTATCTGGTACTGTTCATACGAGTAAGGCTGAAAGGTTGTTAAATAAAACGGAGCGGAGCAGTGGTTATGCTTTATGAAGCAGTGGTTATATTGTATATTAAAAACTTAGTAATTGCTGTTCATGTTTCGAAATAGAAAATTAGTCCGGATCAGCCGGTTTTAATGTTTCCATTAAGATTACTGCAGTTTTTCCTGTCTTGCTAAATTAAACCATAACATTAAATCTACATAGATTTTCCAGCTTAAAGTTTTGAAAAGAGGAATTCAAGTTGAATATTTTGCTAATCTATCTGGAAGTACCTGCTACTTTCTGGAGTTTTAAACATGTACTGAAATTCGTTAATAAAAAAGCGGCTCTTCCTCCGCTTGGTCTTCTGACTGTTTCCAATCTGCTGCCTTCAAGCTGGCAAAAACGCCTGGTAGATCTGAACATCTCAAAATTAAAGGACTCGGATATAGAGTGGGCTGATTATGTATTTATAAGCGGCATGATTGTTCAGAAGGCATCTGCGATTGAGACAATATCCAGAGTGAAAAAGTTGAACAAGTTTATTGTTGCTGGTGGTCCTCTTTTTACCACCGGACACAGTGAGTTTGAAGAGGTTGACTGCTTTGTACTCAATGAGGGTGAAATAACAATCCCGATGTTTCTTGAAGATCTTCAAAAGGGTACTCTTCAACGCATATATACCTCGAAGGTAAAACCGGATATTGCAAAAACACCGGTTCCGGACTGGTCTTTAATAAAAATGAAAGATTATGCATCAATGGCCTTGCAGATTTCCAGAGGATGTCCATTTAATTGTGAATTCTGTGATATTGTGGTTATCAACGGTCGTATCCCGCGAGTAAAAACACCCCGGCAGGTTCTTATGGAATTTGACGCACTTTACGATGCAGGGTGGCGGGGACCACTGTTTGTCGTTGATGATAATTTCATTGGGAATAAAGCAAAAGTCGCAGAAATTTTGAAAGAAATCGGTCCCTGGATGAAGAAGAAAAAACGGCCATTTGTCCTGTACACCGAAGCATCAATCGATCTTGCTGATGATCCTGAAATCATGCACCTTATGCGTGAAGCAAACTTCAACTGTGTATTCGTAGGTATAGAGACTCCCGAAGAAGAAAGCCTTCGATCATGTGGCAAGATGCAGAATACAAATAAAAATCTTCATGATAAAGTGAGAATCCTTCAAAATAACGGCTTTGAGGTTCAGGCCGGCTTTATTTTGGGATTTGATACTGATACAGTGAAAACATTTGATAATATGATCAAGTTCATTCAATCAAGCGGGATAGTGACCGCAATGGTAGGCCTTCTCAACGCGCTGCCCGAAACACGGCTTTTCCAAAGACTGCAAAATACCGGAAGAATTCTGAAAAAACCGAGTAATGGAAATAATACTGATTTTACAATTAATTTTATTCCGAAAATGGATGTTGACACCCTGATTCTTGGGTACAAACGGGTACTCAATTCAATCTTCAGTCCCAAAAACTATTATTCCAGAATAAAAACACATTTGAAAGAATACCGCCAGACCTCAAAAACACCTCCGCTTCCCATTTATTTGCAGTTAAGAGCTTTTTCAAAAGCTATCTGGAAACTGGGTATTCGGGAAAAAGGACAGCACCATTTCTGGAAACTCTTTATCTGGACTACCTTCTGTCGTCCAAAAATGCTTCCTAATGCAATAACACTGTCAATTTATGGTTTTCATTATCGCCGTGTATTGATGAGTCAGGCATAGCTATATTTCAGATATTAATTATTAGTAAATACTCAGCTATCAAATTCAACGGGTCATGTTCGCCGGGCGCACACGCCCCCCGCGGCAGCTGTTAAAAATTCGAAATATTAAACACGAAATTCGAAACAGGAATAGAACAATTAATTACAGTATTGTGGGCGTGTGGTAAGCTGTGAATAGTTCCGATTACATGAAAACCGTGAAAAAATCAGATAGTAATCAATCATGGTTTTAATCATCTACATCAGGTAAATCAGCGGTTCAGACATTTTCTTATTGAGATTTGGGATTTATTCTTTTACTTCTTCTCCTAGTACTCACATCTCACTGCATACTGCCTGCTGATCGGTCTCAGCTAACCAAATATTCTATTTTACCCGTTGTTGTCACACACACCATCAGTATAATATTTGTTTACTTTTCCACATTATCTTTTCATGAATCGTAAATGTCTGCCGGAATAACTTAACATATACACTCCGCCCGAAAACTCACTGATATCCAATACTTTCCCGTAGCCGCTTTTGATTTTTTTGCCTGATAAAGTTGTGACCTGCCATTTGCAATTTCGGGGCAGATAAATGGTTCGCGCCAAAAAGGTGGGATTCACGTGTGTTGGAAGATTCATTACAAGAGGTTTTTGTGCTTCAGTTTCTTGTCCCAGCAGGTTTGTGTTTCTGAATTTGACCTGATATGGCCATTGTTCATCATTTGAATAATCTTCATCCCATGGATGCTTCCAGTGTTCCTGAGGTGCTCCGGATACTACCAGCCATAATTTTGAGCAATTGTCCGGACAACTGAATGTAAGGGATTGTTCCGGATTGAGCCCGTCTTCAACATTTGCCGTACCCATATCACTATAAATCCTCTCGCCATTTTCGAGGAGGGCAACAAATCCATAGCGCCAGCCTCCCGATTCTGTTTTAATGGCCCTGAACCCGTTTGCTCCTGCACACCCTTTAAAATGTACGGTAACATCGGTGGCTCTTGAAGGCGCATTTAATTTAATGCTGTTATAACCATAATTTTCGATACACACAGTGTG
This sequence comes from Chitinispirillaceae bacterium, assembly GCA_035306725.1. Lineage (GTDB taxonomy): Bacteria > Fibrobacterota > Chitinivibrionia > Chitinivibrionales > Chitinispirillaceae > JAAYEB01. The sequence goes on from DATGNN010000383.1 coordinate 2,917, forward strand.
ATCGATATGCCAGAAATTATCCGGGGTTAAATTCATTTTCACCTGATCTCTTTTATCTATATAATTTTTTCCGTACGATTTAATAAGGGGAAGATCCCATGTTGTTAACCGGGCTGCATGTTCATACATTTCATCATTAAACTGATCCTGGTTTAACGAATTGAGTCTTTTGTATGTCTCCACCGGGTCTTCAGGGTAACGAGACTCCCTCCACAGTTTCGCTGTAAACGTTATATCATGTTTGAATGTCCAGTAATCCGGAAGAAAGTAGTTTGCATAAAGAGGGTCTTCATGAAGAATATGCAGATGATTGCATTTAATGTACTGGTCAAAATGATGTACTCTGAACTGTTCCTCCGGGTACACTTTATAAGCCTGCCACTGCGCGCACTGTTCCCAGAAGCCATTTCCTCCCGAACCATTCTCTCCAAAACCATACCGATACCCGCCTTCAGTATCACAGCCGGTTATATACTGAAAACAATGACCCATTTCATGTGCGATTACGGGTTCAGATTTTGCAGCTGCTGAACTTACCTGCATTGATCCTACCTGATCATCATAACCAGATCCATTTGCAACCCAGTCGGTACTGTACAGCAAAAATATGATCAATTTATAATTGTCTGTTACTGACGATCCTTTGTTAACAAATTTCAACGAATCTACATTAAACGCATAGGCTTTTTCCGCACCCTGCAAGAGTTTATCCATATCCACCCGATAGTTTCCTGAAGCAGTTGATGGGTCATTTCCAAAACCGGGTTCCCAAAAAACAACGACATTTTCACTCTCCCTGCTTCGGGCATAACACCATTTGCTTGAAGATTTATCCGGATCAATACCATCACGCCTTAAAGTATTCGGAAAATAGACTTCTTTGGCTGATAGTGCAGATATTATTAAAAATAGAATAAATGGTATTGATGTTCTCTTTTTCATAACCGTTTTTACCTGTTCTATGGAAATCAAAAAACATTGTCTAAAAACTTTATATTTTTGCTTTTTAATTAATTTACCGTATAAGGTAATGAAAATCTACTTTTTTTGATTAAAATGTTGAGTATCTACTCAACGCAATAAGAGATGATATACGTTTTTTGGGGTTTTTGATCTGATTTTGACTATTTTGTGAATGAATTTACTCAACAAGGCTTTTCCTAAGGCAAAAACAAAACAGAGGATAGCTGTTATTGTTTTGAACACTATATGAAAATTTATTTATACATGAAATTATCTTAAAAAAGCATATAACTCATTAATAATCCCGAATACAGCAAACTGATCTTCCTGCTTCTTTAAAATTACAAACCAAATCTGCAGATTGGTTTAATCGATACTAAATATAAATAATTAATAGTTTGCCTTTTTCCGGCACTAAATCTGGTAATTCACCAGTCCCTTATACAACGTACACTAAGGCCTTTTTTTGAAACATCCATATAATTAAATATTTCTATCGTAGTGGCACTTAAATAGTAGAGATATGCTCCTCCAGGTGCTCCTTCGGTAGATGTCCACCAATTCCCAAAGGAATACAAATTGTTAAAAGACCCATCTTCGGATCTTCCGCCACCTCCTGATCCCATAAAACCAGTAAGACCATCTTCTAAAACATGTTCTTCTATCCAATGGTCAACTCCTGGTTCTTTTAATTTACCTCCCGCGACTGTTGCTCCTCCGAGAAAAGCAATGAGATTTTCCCAATCTTCAACTGTTGTTACTTTCCATCCTTCTGGAGCTAATTTACCGCTATTGACCGCATACCAGTTATATAAAGCTCCAAATATTTGTTTATTATTTAAAGAATCATTGCCGTACCAACAATAAGCACCTGTTAATAAACCTTTCCATGTAGTCGCATTAGTTACTCTTTGTATAGAAGTGCCATCGTTGTATTTAGTTACTTTTAAATTTTCTACCAACCATATCTGATCTCCGATTTTTACTTCCTTATATGTATTACCATCAATATCTTTTATTGACCATATAGCATATAGAGTTACCGCCTCTGTAACTTCACTTTTAAAATTCCATTTTTGTGTGCCAAGGGTATCTGTTGTCCATCCGTCAAAAACGTAGCTTCTTTTCGTCGGTGATGGGGGAATCGAAATTGTATCTTCATAAGCTATTGTTTGGTCATCTATGCTATTGCCTCCTCTTGTATTGAATTTAACAACGTAATGATTTCGGATCCATCGTGCATATAAATCAATATTGGAGGCACCAATCTGGACAGTAGATCCAATTGTATAATCATCACCATCTCCAAGAGAATCTGTATTCCAGCTAAAAAATATATGACCTCTTTTTTCCAGAGATCCAGAAGATGCAACACTTATTTCAGATTGATATAAATGCGTTGTATTGGGTGGTACTACTCCACCAGTACAGCCATTACCATGATATGTAACCGTGTAGCGAGCCTTTGTCCATTGTGCATACAAATTTATGTCAATGGTATCCATTATGATTTTATCACCGGTTTTGTAACTTTTCCCGCTTCCATCTTCCTTTGTATTCCATTCAACAAAAGTATATCCCGTCTTATAAAGTGATCCGCTGTCTGCAATGGTAACTTCAGTACCGGAATCAGCATCAACTGTTTGGGGAACTTCACCACCGGTATTTGTATTACCGTGATAACTAATCGAATAAGTCGGCTTTGTAGTCCATTTTACGTAGAGTGTAACCGCCGAATCCGGCATGGCAAATTTTGCTCCCGCATTAAAAGTTTCGCCTTCTCCATTCGTTTCAGTACTCCATCCTGAATATGAATAACCTTCTCTATACAGGTTACCCGGATTCCCGGCTACCGTAACCTCCTTGCCTTCATAATAGCTGTTATTGTCAACCGGAACCTTTCCACTGTCTGCATCGTTTGCATTGTAGGTAACTTTATACACAGGCAACGCTTTCCATTGTGCAAACAGTTCCATATCTGAATCCGGCATTGAAAATGTGTCTCCCTCAGTATAGGAAATACCGCTGCCATCCTGTTTTGTATTCCATGACAAGAATCTGTATCCTTCACGTTCAAGATTACCACTACCCGGAATGGTAACTATTGACTTGTATTTGTATTTTTTCTTTTCAGGAATCTCACCTGAAGTACTTCCATTATCATCAAATTTAAGATTATACTGTTTTATTACCCATTGAGCATAAAAAGTTAAATTGTCGTTAATTACGTAAGTATCACCTGGAGCAAAACCAACCCCGGAACCGTCTTTTTCTGTATTCCAGGAATAAAAGGCGTACCCTTTTTTTGAGAAATTACCAGTATCAGCAGAAACCACTACATTGCTCGCAGGTTTGTATCCGGTTGTATCAACCGGGACTTTTCCCTTGTCATTACCGTTTCCATCATAGGTCACCTGAAATTCAGTAGTATCTATTAATGTCAACTTAATTGTATCTATATCAACCATTTCAGAGTCATTTACGATTATCTCTGAAAGTATTGTATCATGATACCCTTTAAGGGTTATTTCAATTGTATATGAATTTCCGGGTAATCCGGTAAACTCAAATGTTCCATTATCGCCTGTTTGTGTTTGTTTATCTGCTGGTAAAAGAGTGATAAGGGAGTTTTTCAGTTTATTACCGGTTGAGTCTGCAATAAGCCCTTTAATTCCACCAGTAAAAGGACGGGATTTGAGGATGAATGTTCTGCTTGTATCTTTTCCGTATTCATTTGATACAACACATCTGTACGAAGCAGTATCTTTTGCAGAAAACGAAATGATTTCAAGGGTATCTGATTCTTCACTTTCAAGTTGTTTGCCATTCTTTAACCAGACAAATTTCATCGGTGATGCACCGTTTGCATCAGCAATAATTGAAACATTGTTTCCCTCAAATGTTTTTATCGTTTTATCTGTTTTTATTCTGAATTCAGGCTTAAAACCTTTTGTAAGAACATGGAATTTTATTGAATCAGTAACTACAAGTTTGCCGCCCCGATACATTGAATTAATATAAAGCGTATGGCTTCCATCTGTTATGTCATAAAAGGTAAATGTATCTTCAGGCTGCCACTCAACTTTCCACTCACCACTGTCGAGTTTTAAGCTGAACAAGCTCAATTCATGATTGCCAGTAAGC
>DATGNN010000384.1:0-8583 GCA_035306725.1 Chitinispirillaceae bacterium
AAGGTCAAAAACCGATTGAGAGTCAAGCTCAGAACTTTCCTTAACAAATCTGAAACTCACAGAAATGCGTCTTGAAGAACCGGCTTCCTTTTCAAAATCTTCCCATTTACTACTGAGTTCAGAACTATCTGCATAACAAACACTTACAATAAAGCCAGCATCCTCCGTTATATTTCGTCCATTCCAGGAGAATGCCGTTTGAAGAAACTTGTCGGCAATAGTTCCTGATGTCTGTCCGGAAAACAGCGACAATCTCCTTGTAAATGGATAGTCCATTGAAGAAATATTAAATTTCTCGGGATGCCAGAAAAATTCTGCTCCTTTTTTGATTGCCAATACTTTATTCTGTCCTGCAAAAGCCATTGAAACAAATCCAATACCATTTTTATCATGTTCAACTTTTGATGCGATTTCCAGATCATCTTTACAATAAACAAACCTGGAAGTCAGAATCCGGTCTTGAAGAAAAATTTCCTTGAAATACTCTATTTCCAACTTGGTATGTTCCGACATATATAATGTAACTTCAGAAAAATCATCAACATCAAATTGAGACCAACTTGTAACAGATCCGGAAAAGATATCACCCAACTTGTTCAGATCCAATGCATTGATCGGATTATCCCTGTTAACAATCATAACCATAGCATCATAACCAATAACTTTTTGTTGCATGCCGGCGCTTTTATTCTGATCTATAACTGATTCAAAAGACATACAAAGATCACATAATCCATTATCTAGATCTTCCATTCCCATAACACTACCATTATTGCGAATGCTTATTGCTTTAGAATACTTGCCAAAACTCCCGACTACAACATTATCTGATGAGCTTTTATCCCGAATCATGTTAATATTCTTCGCACCCATTTCGCTTAAAAACAATCCGGCTAATGCAGGAATCAATCTGGTTCCGATAGTTGAAGAACCATTAATTTTTAAAACAATCTCATAATTGTCACTTACACCATCTTTTTTCATACATCCTGTGCCTAATCCACACATTATGATAAATAATATTTTTACATGAAATCGAAAGCTGGAACCCATTTTTATCTCCTTACCAAAACCTGTCTATGCTTCAAAATAAATATATGGTCATATTTGTCCAAAATAGAATCAGTAGATAGATCGCATACTTAGTGTGCAACGAAATTACCAAAACAGCTCCAATTACCCTGTTTTTCCATAAGGCCCCCTGGCCTCAATATCAAAATCAGGTTTCCCTGTTTCAGTAATTTCACCAGGAAAAAGGTGCCAGCCTGTTATGATATCAATTTTTGAAAAATATGTTTTATTCTGAATAAATATTCAGAATAAAAGACAATTGAAGTAACGTGATTTAATAATGAGGTTAAAACAGATAAAAAAAAACATTCTGTCTACCGGTTCAAACCGGATTTATTAAACAAGGGGTTCTCTGTTTAAATGTAAACCTTCTTTTTCAGCCGCATCAAATGATGCACCTCCACCTATTACAACAACCGCACTCTCCTTTGCAGTACAGACCGATTCAGCAATATTTTTTAAAGCACTGGAGTCACTTCCCAAAACAGTATCACGGAGTTCCTGTCGAAACTCTTTTGTGTTACCAGATATAAGATTCAAAGTCTCTCCAAACCCTTTTGCATGAGGTGACCGCGGTGAATCAATTTTACCAATAGTACCTATGATACTTTGATCAACTTTATCCTGAGTAATCCCTTTTGCAATCTCTTTTAGTGCAGATTCAAAATGAGTCAATGTTGTCAGAAGATTCGGGTCCCTGTAGGAAGCACATGCAAAAACAGGGTGAGACAACGACATCATTGCCATCCCTCCGTATGCTCCTCCTTCAACCCTGATTTTATCCCACAAATAACCGGTTGATAAATTTCGAGACATTAAAAAAAGGAGCCCGGCAGTGACAGGATCCATCGAACCAGATTTCCATACCCTGGCTACATAATTTACTGCAGAGTTTAACTCTATTCCATCGAATCTATCTTTAACATTCTCATTTCCAATTGATACCGGTTTGAAATCCTTTGAAGGCAATTCATTTACAACTTTTTCTAAATATGTCAATTGTTCTGCAGGTTTGTCTGAAGTTAAGGAAATCATACATGCTTTGCGGTTAATGACAATTTCGTGAAGTTTTATAACCGATTCCAGTACTTGATCATATTCCTCATTTTTAGCCAGTTCATTTATAAACCGCAATTGCGTAATACCCCCCAGGATCTCATTCACATATTGTGACAAGCATAAAAATGATGAGGCACGGGTAACCGCATAATGATGCCCGGCACTACTAACTGATGATAATAAATTATTCCTTCCTTCCAGAATTATATCCTTAATCTGCTTTTTGTTTTTCAGATCCGGCTCCAGAAACAGGTCTCTGAATATATTCATCATATCCTTAAAACGAGGTACAAGCGATTTTCCGTGGAAAAAAGTATGAAAGAAAAGATCCTTTTCACTCCCCAGCATTGTCCTGCAGTTTACTGAAGAAACAATACCACCAGTGGAAAGTGCAATTCGCTTTGCGACCTGCTCATAAGATAAACCGCAAGCTCCGCACCTTGTTATCAACTCAGTATAAACAGGAATATAAGCCAATAAATCTCCTGGTATTGCCCGAAGATCAAAACCGATATCAACATAAGCAATTCCAGAAGTAAATACAGGATGCATATAAACTTTTACACCATTTAGCTCTACAATTTCAGCCTCGACTTCCTGTCCACGCCTGGGAAGATCTGACTTTTTCAATTTTGGCAGCTTTTCTACGGCTTCAGGTGGTGATGGCGTTTTTTGCTGTTCAAGCAGTGTTTTTGTAAGTTGATAATATTTTTCCATTTCGTTTTCTCCAAAACCGCTTGACAGATTCTGTGCATGCTGTTCTGTCTGCATTTCCAGTTCTTCACCTTTTTTGGATGAAGCTACTATAACAGAGAGAAGACGATGGGTATTTTCCAGTAAACGTTTTTTTATCAGATCAACAAAATAATCTGTTCCGCCTGAAATCTGTTTTTTAAGAAAATCCAGTGGTTTTTCGAAAGTCAAATGGGCCAGAGGATCTCCATCATAGATCCACGAACGGTAGCACCGCTCAGCAAGACGCAGATTATATGGAAAATGTCCACCAGTTACTTCCCTTAAACCGAATTCTATCTGACGTAAAGATCCGTTAAGAAGATCCGGGTCCAGACCATTCTGTACCTGATCTTCCAGTGTTTTCAGTATCAATGCTTCAATTTTTACTGCGTTTTCAGGTTGACATTTTCTAAGCCCGGCAGCAAAAACAGTTTGCACAAGTTCCGAATCAAATCCACAAATATCATCAAGGTCTTCCCCCAGGCCAGAATCAACCAATGCCCGTTTTAGTGGAGAACTCTCAGTTCCCAAAAGATAGTGTCCAATTATGCGACCTGCCAGAGTAGTAACCGGATCAACAGTATCGTTAAAAATCCATAATAACGCAACTGTAGCTTTACCATCATCTTCCTTTGGCGCAGGAGCTTCAACATAAAGCTTACGCGGCTCAATCCATAATTTCTGAGGCACAACTGCAGAATCAACATCAATGGCTTCAAAGCTGCCCAAATAGTTATCATTTAAAAATGAGAGCGTTTTATGGGAGAGAAGGTTACCATAAAGAAAAATGAAACTGTTTGATGGGTGATAATACTTTTTATGAAACTTCTTAAACTCTTCATACGTTAAATCGGTAATGGATGCCGGTTCTCCGCCACTTTCATAATAATAAGTAGTATCAGGGAAAAGTGCAGAAAGAGTTTTGCGTTCAACATGACTCGAAAAATTGGAGAAAACTCCTTTCATCTCGTTGTACACAATCCCTTTTATACTTACTGGTCTTGATTTGTCTTCAACATCAAAATGCCACCCTTCCTGAAAAAAGGTGTTTTCTGTCAACATTGGATTTAAAACAGCATCACAATAAACATCAACCAGATTATAAAAATCTTTTTCTACCTGTGATGAAACCGGGTACACTGTTTTATCCGGATATGTAAGTGCATTAAGAAAAGTCTGAAGAGAACCCTTCAAAAGTTCCTGAAAAGGATCTTTTAGTGGAAATTTTTCTGATCCACACAAAACCGAATGCTCCAGAATATGGGCAACCCCGGTACTGTTAAATACAGGTGTTCTGAATGCTATAGAAAAAAGATTATTGGGATCATCATTATACAGATGTAGAAGAACTGCTCCTGTTTTTTCGTGAACAAACAGATAAGCGGTTGAATGAAGTTCTTTAACGGGTTCAACTTTTTCAAGCCTGAATCCGTGAATATTCATATTTTCTGCAAGATTTTCCTGCTGGGGAACCAATGGTGCCATAACCTGTTATGCCCTTTCCACGCTCTATTAGGCATTAATTTTAAACTAAAATTTTCTTTCATTAATATCCGATTTAATCTACACATTGCAAAAAAACCGCGATCAGAATTATTTTGCGCAATTAGTATACCCAGTTCTCTCCGAGGTTATTCCTGTAATTACTCCCAAAACACTTCCTATCGTCATCTTTTTTAGTTCGGATATTACTGATTACCCTTGATAAGATAATTTAATTCTTTGCAAACTATGTACCCTTTATAAAAGTACCGCAGACCTCTGCTTGTAAAAACCCAAAGATTTCACACAAAACATGGTATTTGGGGACGGACTATTTTTTTGTGTAAAAGTTTGATTTAATCGAATAAAAACGGACTACTTTTTTGCACTTTATATAAAAGTTAAAAGATGATCCGCCCCTGAATTTACGCGATTTAACCTTTTTTCACTCTACATAAGATACCGAAGTCTGTTATCCGTTTCTGTCCTGGAAACAGTATAATCACGGACTTAATACCAAGGGCATGATAATTGCCATTTTTAAATCTTGTAAAAGGAATGATATCTACTCAAGGAGGCAACTGCTTATGACTTCTAAAAAATTGCATCCAGGAAGCGAAATTCCAGATTTCTGGCTTCCTGATATAAATGGTGTTATTCTGCCCAAAGATAAACTGATTGGTGCCTCTGCCATTTTGATCACATTTATCTGTAATCATTGTAACTACGTAAAACATATCAGATCAAAACTTGTTGAAATAATTAAAGAATACCAACAATTCGGAGTAGCTGCTATTGCAATAAACTCTAATGATATAGAAAAAGTTCCTGATGATTCACCGGATAGAATGAAACAGGATGCGCTTCAATACGGTTATACCTTTCCTTATCTTTTTGATGGGACACAGGAAGTAGCCAGGCTGTTTAAAGTTTCATGCACTCCAGATTTTTTTGTGTTCAATAAAGAAGGAAAACTTTTTTATCATGGCCAGATGGACGACAGTAGACCTGAAAATGATTATCCTGTAACCGGAAAAGACCTTACGTTTGCACTCGACAGTGTACTTAAAAATAAGCCTCCGGTTTCAAATCAAAAACCCGGTAATGGTTCCTGTATAGTATGGCGTAATACCAAAACAGACTATTTCACAAACATTCTTACGCATATATCACAAACCGACAAATCTAATGTTATCTGATATGTTTAGATCAACAACCATGCCCGACATTTCCCCCTTGTTTTATTATCTGAATCTGAGCAATCCGGGAGGAAATGCAGGGCATTGCCTTTCAGGTTTTGCGGTTCAATTTATTCAAGTAGTTTAACACAGCTTCTCTTAAATGCTGAGGACGAAGGTAGTTTTGAGCAAAGACAGAATGATCTGAGTCTGATAAAACAAAACCATGTGTTTCTTCGTATCCCGGTCCGGCATGGGCACCATTTTCCATAGAAAAACTCAGTGGTAATTTATCAGTTCTCCAACCTGAAATTACAAATTCACCGGAATAATGATGAGCAACCAAAGTAAATAAATCCTCTGAAATTTCTTCTACAAACGGATGATTGGCACCAATAACCTCATCGATATTTTCAGGCAGATAACAAGCTCCCCTGTATGTATATCCAACAACACGATTTGAATCACTTAAAAAAAGTACTGCCGGGATGTTTGCATTTTTTACGAGTCTTGAAGCATAATTCCATTTCTGACTCATTGTAAGCTTCTCATCAATATATATGTGGCCAACTGGTCCCATTGCGCTGACAAGTACACTTTTTTCCCTTCTCACATTAAATTGAAACTTTTTTTTAACATTTTCAATCAACCTGAATGTAAATCTCCTTATCACAATTGCTGTATCCAGAGGCTGATCATACCCTTTAATTATTTTACATTTGAACACATCTGAAACAGCATCATGTATACTCCTTTTATTCTCAATATGATAAGGTATGGTTTTTTCCTGCCCATGATCAGAATAGATCCAGATATTATACTGTTTACACCCAAACTTTTCGGTATTATCAGAGACTCTCCGAATAGCATTATCGATTCCTTTCAAAGTCCAATGAGCAAATCTGCTTGAAGGTCCCCGTCGATGCGCCTGTTCATCGTATCCGTTAAAATTACAATGAATTATTGAGTACCCATGTTGTATATCTCTGCTGACACCAGCTACAACCAGTTCTCTTAAAAGTACACAAACACCTATTCGTGCGGGAATAAATGAAACTTCCATTATTAAATTTTCATTATTAAATATTCCATTAATTAAACTAATTATCGATAATAGCAATTCAACAATCAACAATAAAACTATTTTGGCCAAAATTCCAACGTGGATTACAGCAACCAACAAAATCCCCAGTGGATGGTTTTTTATCCATTTCCAGTAAAAACCATTTCTGCCAATACAAAATAATGATTTTTCTGCTCCACCAATAAAATCATCCGCGTAAGCACTGCCACCCCTCAAAAGCCCCTCATTATCCCTTTCCAATTCTTTGGTGATCTCATTAACAATTTTGGGATAAAGCATAGAGACAAACTCTTTTTTCTTCCTGTCATAAAAACCAAATGAAGGAACTACGCAGCGTACACCATACATAAGTTCTGCCTGTACAGACGGTGTGCTTGATGGTAATCCTGAATAAAAAGATGAGATTTTGTATCTTTTTTTTAAAATCAGGCTTTTAACAAATGGCATCTCATCATTCTCTATGGCCTGACATAATTGCTTACGTGACAACCCATCTATCTGGATAAGAATCAGCTTCCTGTTTTCAATACCTGTTTTATCAGAACATATCGGAGGTAAAGCATTCAACCTCCCTTTTTTTGATAACATTTGAAAATAGTGGTTTAAAAGAGAATAGATTTTGACCATGGGTAGGAAATACTCAAGAATAGTGCCAGATCACTTTTTCCAAAATAATTTTTTCAAAAAAAGCATGCCGGTTTTTATTATGCTTACCTGATAAATCACATTTTGGCTGAGATCCAACTTAAAACATTATAAATGACAAACGACACTTAAAGCGGCATACCAGTTGCTTAATTACCCAAATACAAATCATCTCAAATTGCAGAAACTCTTATGAAATTAATTCGGATGTTTATACGGTTAACAATACTGTTAATCATCATTCTTGCACTGTTGAATATTACGATATATATCGCTTTTTTACTACCCCCGATTCAAAATCTGGCACGTACTAACATAGAATCGTTACTCAGTTCATTCCTTAAAGGAGATGTTACTGTTGGCTCTCTTCAAATCAATATATTTTCGGGTGCTCATGCCCAAAACATTCTTCTGTTCGACCCGAATTTTCCTGATAATTTTATTTTTATAGAAAATGTATTACTAAACTACCAGCCGACATCTCTTTTTCATAAAACTTTCAATATTACTTCGATTACCGGTAACAAGATATCGGCAAAAATATCTTTATCACCTAACAAGATAAAAACACTTCCATTCTTGCCATATCCCGATATTTCCAGCAGTCCTGAAAAATCACAATCAAACTGGAAAGTAGTTTTTAATAAAATCGATCTTGATAATTTCAGCCTGACATTCAATGATTCTTCACATAATTTAACAGCTGAAATTAAAAAGTGTTCTGCTCATTTGCGATTTCTGTCCGATATCTGTTTTAATGGAACTCTATCTGTTCCGCAAGGCAAGTTAAATCACGAATACTGGAATGGCTCATTTGACAATATTATGGCAGATTTTTTAATAAATGAATCCCAACTCTCCATTGACTCACTCAGGTTCAGCGGCTCCACAACATCTTTAATTGCTACCGGTTCAATTCCATTTTCATCTTCTAAGCAAATGAATATCACAGTCTCTTTCAATTCATCCCTTTTGCCAATCGATTTCAGCTCATTTCTGCCGCAACTGGAATCTGCCGGAAATATTTCAGGGAGTGCGTTTCTGAAAGGGTCTGTTTTACAGCCTGAGTGGTATTTTGATTTTTCTGTTAACGATATAATACTATTCAATATTCCAGTTCAATCGATAAATGTTGATGCATCAATACTGAATGATTCGATTGGTGCAATCGCAAGTTTTCAGTCTCCAGGACTGGCCGGGAACGGTTTTTCCAGTGTGAAAATTGACAGCATACTTCTAAACCATAAATTGAAACATTATAGTGCAGATTTCAATTTTAATCGAGTTGATCCATATTTACTTCAGTACCTGAACAAAAATCTCAAATCT
>DATGNN010000385.1:0-2855 GCA_035306725.1 Chitinispirillaceae bacterium
AATTGAAGCCGAATGAACCTCACCATACTGAGAAAAAAGATCTTTTAATGAATCTTCAGTTGTTCCCCAGGAGAGATTACCAACATACAGTTTTTTTGCCATTTCCGGGACTCCTGTTATTATTTATTCTCTAAAAAATTAATAAAAGCTGAAATTGAACCATGATGCTGGTGTTTAACTGCAATAATAATACCAATATGAGCCGAACAATTAACCATGCAAAACATAACTTGTTTCAGGAACAGTGGAATTTCAGAACAGATTTAATAAATTTACGACATATACCCCGGAGAGCTTGCCGGATACATCACTGTAAAAGCTCTGTATTGTTGATGGAAAAACATTAAAAATTCTTGTACGCAGTGTTGGCATGTGATCATACGGAAGAATCAGGATTTTATCAGGTGCGGTCGAAATGGGAGTGTCGGTGCGTTTTTGAGATATATCCAATATTTATAACAGAATCTTTACATCTATATTTAATTTATTATAAAATCTGGCTGGTATTATTTTTCAAACAGGTCTAAGAACCGGTTTTCGTACAGTTCGTACAATCCCCATTTGTCTAATTCTTCCTTGAGTTCCTGAGCTTTGGAGCGATCATTTTTAGCTGCATTGAACATGGATTCAATTCGATCCATTACATATTTTGGAACATCCTTGTCTTCAGGAAAGATATCGGATTCAGTTCCGGAAAACATTGTTTCGTTATCAAATAAACCGGAAGAAAAAAATTCTTTCAGCTTATCTTCAATTTCTGCAAACATTGGATCTGTTTTTTCAACATCAATTTCCAGTTCAGTGAAATCGGGTTTGGTTCCGGTGATAAGCGATAATTTTTTTACAATTGCCAAAGCTGCACGGGGATATGTAAGGCCGGCAGCATAAGCTGGTATAGTTGCCAAAAGGCAAATGGCATCTATTCCTTTTATGCCGGCAAATCCTAGCATCAAGCCGTTCAGTCCACTGATTACCCCGTCGGGCATTGCAATCAGATCCATTCGTTCAAGATCATTTTTTAAACCGGGGTTGTTACAGGCATACAAGACACTTGGAACAGTTGAGTGACTTATGGATTGTGGAATGGCAGCGGCAGTATAAACACAGGAGGTTTTTAATTCCTGAGCAAGTTCTAAAATCGTATTCATCACTTCTATATCATGATTGCCACCAGCATGTGCATTACTTTCAAATATGATGAGATCGGGATTATGCATGTGATAAAATACACTTTGCGGGGTTTCAGGAAAATGTGCAACTCCCGAGTCGACAACAATTGATTCAGGAACGACAAATTTGCTCATGTCGATTTGGGCAAAAAGATGAGCATTCAGTTTTCTTCTGAAATAATCTATTGCCAGTATTCCTGCATTTCCTGCACCTGTCCAGGCAGACAGAAGTAAGGGTGATGTGCTGAAATGCGTTCTATGAAGAATATTCATGGTTGATTACCTCTTGTTTTTATTCTTCCCAATATTTTTTTCCTTTAAAATGATCATAAACCATGTTCTCATAATCACGATCAACGGGTATATCTGGATTGTAAGGCGGGCTGTTTTCTATAGTTTTTTTGTCGCGCAGGACATATACAGTGCTTTCACCCCAATCTATACCTCCAGTCCATTGAGGAGCAATAAGATGTTTGGAGGGGTGAATAAATCCTTCTGAAATTACCAGATATCTGATAACCCATAAAGTGTCATCTATAATGAAATCAACTACACTCCCATACTCTTCATCTGTAGCCTGTATAGTGTAACCTCTAATCTCTTTTGTTACCCGCAGATGAGTTTTACGTGTTTTTTGTTCTTTTTCCCTGTCTTTTTTGAGAGCTTCCCTTGTAATTAAATGTTCAGACGGGTTGAAAAGGGGTGGTGACAGACCAGGATAGATTGCAGCACCCAGGGAGTTGTAAGTTTGCGGGTATGTCCAGTAAAATGGCCAGGAAAAATACTCATGAAGTTCCCGTTCTTCCTGGCGTGAAACCAGCTCAATTTTTTCGAAAGGTTTACTGTTTTTAATCTGATCACTGGAATTTCTTGTATAAAGCTTGTCTTTTGAAATATGTTTGATAGCTGCAGGTGAAATCAAAACACGTTTTACTGAAAGCCAACTTCCAATATCTACAACAATATACCGTACAGCCCAGTTTTGATCATCAAAAACCAATTGATCAACTTTTCCTGCTGATCCATCTACCGCGTGAACAGATATTCCATGTATCTCTTTTTCCGATCGGAACATATTACCCCCGGAATAAAAATTGAATACTGTCAATTAAAGAAACATCAAAGGACATGCCAAAAAAGTAATTTGTACAATATTCGGGAAGCAGATCACGTAAAAGGAATCGTTACTATTCAGATCTAATAAAGCAGAGAAGCTAATTTATTATTAAACAGGGAAAGAATACAATCAATATTAATCAAAAAACCTTGTTGCCGGATAGTTGTACAAAAGTTGTCATGCGATCGGTTTTTGCGGTAATCTGGTTCTTTGGGCGGGTGTTTCAGATAACGCTGCATAAGTGAGTTGTCGGGTTGAATCATAAGGCTGGATTGATAATAGTATAATTGCGGATTTGATCCAAGATAAAGTGAACTCCCAAGAATCTTCCTGTTTTTAATAGCTAAATCACTGATTCCTTTTTGTTCAACAGAATCAATTCCAAGTTCATCAAGTAATAAAATCATTGAGTTGTGGATATGCTTGAAAATCTGAACAGGAGTTTTTCCGTTACGTTTACCTACAATCAAAGTAACAATTACTCCAGGAGAAAGCATTACGGTTCCTCCCCCTCCACGGCGTTTTTCAACAGGGATCGAATTTTCCAAACATCGGTATAAATAGATTTC
>DATGNN010000386.1:0-3001 GCA_035306725.1 Chitinispirillaceae bacterium
AAAAAACTAAAGTAATTCTACCCAGGAAGGTACTTCATTCATCATGTCTATTTCACTCGGAATCTGCCTTGGCGCATCAACGATTAAAGCTGTTGAACTTGAGGATAAAGACGGAACCTGCAAAACAGGTAATATCTATATACGAAACCATGAAAGTAATCCAAGGTTAGTTGTAAAAGAGTTGTTCAAGGAACTCAATGTTTCCAGATACGATCATCTTATGGTAACCGGAAGAAAGTTTCGTGAAATACTGAATACACCTTCAATTACTGAAGCAGAAGCGATTGAATCTGCACTGGTATATAATCGTCTTTACAACAATGTTGACAGCAGTGAATACACTGCTGTTGCCGGACTTGGAGCAGAAAGTTTTATTGTTTACCTGCTCAATAAAGAGGGCTTTATCTCCTCTGTTGAGTCGGGAAACAAGTGTGCTTCAGGAACAGGAGAGTTTTTTCTTCAGCAGATCAAACGGATGAATATTGATACAAAAAAAGCGATTGAACTTGCAAAAACATCCGAAATGTACCGTGTTTCCGGCAGGTGTTCGGTTTTCTGTAAAAGTGATTGCACGCATGCATTAAACAAAGGTGTTGGTATTGGAAAAGTAGCAGCCGGTCTTTGCGCCATGATGGCAGAGAAGGTGCTGGAACTTCTTGAAAGAGTTAATACAAAAAAAATTCTTGCAACAGGTGGGGTTACAAATAACTCTGTTGTTATGAAACTGCTGGAAAATCGTGTAGATAAACTTACAATACCACCTAATGCAGATGTTTTTGAAGCTCTGGGGGCAGCGTGGTACGCAAAAGAAAACTCTGTCACTACAGTTGTCGATACAGATAACCTGTTCAGGGAGAATCGATCATCTTTCATGCTGTTACCGCCGCTTTCAAAAGGTGAACATCTCGTAACGTTCAAGGAATCTCACAGAGGAGACGCAAAAGCATCTGATGAATGTATTGTCGGACTGGATGTTGGATCAACGACAACAAAGGCTGTAGTTGTCCGTATGGAAGACAATGCGGTTTTAGGATCTGTCTATCTTCGTACAAATGGCAATCCGGTTGAAGCTTCACGTCAATGTTACCGGAATCTTGACGAACAGCTACCATGTGGTGTTAATGTTATCGGACTTGCAGTGACCGGCTCCGGCCGTCACATTGCCGGACTTCATGCGTCAACAGATTCAATTATCAATGAAATTATTGCTCATGCCACAGGCGCAGCCTTTTACGATCCTGATGTAGACACTATTTTCGAGATTGGCGGCCAGGACGCAAAATACACTCACCTTACAAATGGAGTTCCTTCCGATTATGCAATGAATGAAGCATGCAGTGCAGGAACCGGTTCTTTTCTTGAAGAATCGGCGTACGAAAGTCTCGGAATAGATTATAAAAAGATCGAAACAATCGCACGTGAAGGACAACTACCCCCTAATTTCAATGATCAGTGCGCAGCTTTTATCAGTTCCGACATTAAAATTGCCACTCATGAAGGTATAAGTAAAGAGGATATTACTGCAGGTCTGGTTTACTCCATATGCATGAATTATGTAAACAGGGTTAAAGGACAGAGAAAAACCGGGAACCGGATTTTCATGCAGGGTGGAGTATGTTATAATAAAGCGGTTCCTCTTGCAATGGCAAATCTGATTGAGCGTCCTATTATTGTCCCACCCGACCCTGGTTTGATCGGAGCTTTCGGTGTTGCACTTGAACTGGCACAGCGTATCCGTTCCGGAGCATCATCGCCGCGCTCTTTTGATCTGACAGAATTGTCAAAAAGGGATATTGAACACGGCCAGCCTTTTACATGTAAAGGTGGTGCGGAAAAATGTGACCGGGGTTGTCAAATTGCCATTATTATTATTGATGGAAAGAAATACCCGTTTGGAGGAGCATGCAATAAATACTACAACCTGGTTCATCATGCAGGTAAAGAAAATGACTGCAAGGACCTTGTCCGTACCCGTACTGAAATGGTATTTCCTGATACTGAAAAACAGACGAATTCCGGAACTAAAACTATAGGCATTAACCGCTCTTTTCTTACAAATACATACTATCCGTTTTACAGCACCTTTTTCAAAAAGCTTGGGTTTTCTACAGTACTTTCAGATAAAGTTGATCCTGATGGAGTCAAGCGGCGACGTTCATCATTCTGTTTTCCCGGTGAAATAGCACATGGTTCATTTTACAATTTACTAAAAAAAGATGGAATAGATTATTATTTTCTTCCGAAAATCATGGGACTTCCGGTAAAGAACAGTATCAGTAAAGCCAAACAGCATCAGTGTACATGCGTTCTTCTTCAGAGTGAAGCTTACTATCTCTCCAGCGCTTTCAGGGAGTTGATAGATGAAAACAAGTTACTTACCCCCCTGTTTGATTTTTCCAATGGACTTCAATCCCAAAAATCTGCGTTCGTTAATCTGGGGAAATCTCTTGGCAAAACCGGCAAGGAATCAGTTACTGCATTTGAAGCTGCAGTTCAGGTACACAATGAGTTTGAATCAAAAATGGCATTTACCGGTAAAGAATTTTTGACTCAACTTGAAAAAGAACCTCAGAAAACTGCTATTGTGCTTTTTGGGCGTCCTTATAATGCATTTGCACGTGAAGCAAACATGGGGATTCCATCCAAATTCAGTTCACGTACAGTACAGATAATACCATGGGACATGCTGCCATTTACAGATGAATTGTGTGACAGTGATATGTGCTGGGCGTTGGGGCAAAACCTTTTAAAAGCTGCAAGTTTTGTAAAAAATCATCCTCAACTTTTCGCAGCCTGGATTACAAATTTCAGTTGTGGACCGGATTCTTTTCTTGTCGGTTCATTCAGGGATATCATGGGCACAAAGCCATCACTCACCCTGGAACTTGACAGCCATACAGCAGATGCCGGAATCAATACCCGCATAGAAGCATTTTTAGACATAGTTCAAAGATACCGCAAGCTTGGTGAAATTACAGATACGCAAAATGAGTTTATACCA
>DATGNN010000387.1:0-6280 GCA_035306725.1 Chitinispirillaceae bacterium
ACGATTACGACAACGATTACGACAACGATTACGACAACGATTACGACAACGATTACGACAACGATTACGACAACGATTACGACAACGATTACGACAACGACAACAACGACGACAACAACGACAACGACAACGACAACGACAACGACAACGACGACAACAACAACGACAATGATTGTAGTTTTTTTTCTTTATTCACCATTCACCATTCACCATTCATCATTCACCATTCATCATTCACCATTCATCATTCACCATTCACCATTCACCATTCACCATTCACCATTCATCATTCACCATTCACCATTCATCATTCACCATTCACCATTCATCATTCATCATTCATCATTCACTTAGTGCCGCTCTCGCAGCTCATTCCCGCGCTGCGGGACAAGCTCTGTAAATTAATCGTCCGATTCAGGTTAAATGTCGTTGTCCTTTCAACAAGCATACCCTCATTTTCAAATGTATTATTTCTTTTAGGAACCGCATTCCCGGCCGGATTGACAATATATCCAAGCATAAGTTGTACAAGAGCCTGGATATTGAAATTATACGATGTCAAACCGCGCCGAAACGCTTCAAAAGTATCATCAAAACCAATCAATGCGATTTTTTTAGAACTGTATTCTTTCAGATAATCCATTGCCATGAATGCGATATAATCATTGGAACAGACCCATGCGGTGCAATCATCGTTTTTAATGGCTTTATTAAAGAGAGTATGCATGAACATTCTGATAGCTTCACTGGCAAGAATACTTGTAAGTTCAGGACGCAGTCTGTTAAACGCCTCGAACACTTTTTGCGGCATCTGGTTTACCGGATTAAAATCCTGCAGGAATTTTTTCAAAAATCGCTCGGGCGGTTTCAAGGCTTCAATAAATTCGTGTGAATATCCATAAGAATCGAGTGTGTACTGATAAACTTTTGATTCTGATCCATTTCTGCTGTAAATTTCCTGAAGTCCATACAATCTGGCTTTTGACCAGTCGGATTTATGAAAGGCAGAAAAATAAGAAATTGATTTATGCCCAAGCTGAAGAAGAAATGATGCCACTTTTCGTGCAGCACTGGAACCAGTTGCTATTGAAAACATTTTTACCATCCGGTTGTGACCAGTCAATTCAGATAAATGAAGCTGTGAACCCTCCTGTAATACTGCAACCGGTTTTCTGGATATATCAATAAATGATAAAACACGACGATACAGATCATCAGGACTTTCTGCCCACAATATATAACCTAAAACCAGACTGTCTTTTCCAATTGAAACAGAATTTCCATTCTGGTCGGAAAAGACAACCGAATCACCGCAGGACCAGTAACGTATGATTTTTAAATTCAATCTCATTTGTGAACATACATTTTCACAGATCCGCAAAAAGTCCTCACCCCATGGAGTTCTGCGCTGCAATTCTACCGGAGGCTCAGACCACCCAAGTAATACAACCGACATATGCGATTTTTTCGCAGTAAAGGAAACAACCCTATAAGTCCTGTGCTCGGGAACAATACTTCCCTCCGATGCCAGATTATCAAGCGCTTTCTTTAAAGTCTGAAAACTTACACCATAATTTACTCTCAGCTCCTTCAAACTAGGCATCAGTGACCCCGGGGGATATCTGCCACTCAAAATATCATTATGAATACGGTCCCTGAGCCCCATCCATCCTTTTCGTAACGCAAAAACTGGTTCCTGGGAAGAACAAACCCTTACACCACTTCCCTGGATAACTTCAAGAAGCTCCTCGTCTTTAAGCAAGTGAATAGCCTTCCACATTGGTACAGGACTTACACCCGCAGATGAAGCCAGAGAATTGATACTTGGCAGTACATCTCCTGGCCTCCATGTACCATTATCAAGAGTCTCTCTTAAAAACTTTTCTGCTTTTGCAACTGCAGGTGTTATTGATTTCATACAAATTTCCAGTTATTAGAGTAAAAAGAATAGTGAAATTTACTGCACTTATATTAGTGTAAATTTTCAAAATATAGTTTTGTTTAATTTACCTCACCTTACAATGTAAATTAAACAAGTCTTATAATCCTGTTATTGTACAACAGATTATAACCATTTTAAACAGAAATTTGAAACTATAATCAATATTCTACAGATAAGGGTCATAGTCCAAGGTTCGTGAAAACCTGCAGAAGCGTTTATTCAGAATGTTACTTTGCAAACAGTTTAATGACAGGATTAAAACAGCTTCCCTGCGAGTACAGGCAAAGCATATTCAACTCTGAGCACTCTATCTCCGATAGTAACTGGTTGAAATCCATAATGTTGAAGCAGTTCAACCTCATAAGGTATGAATCCACCTTCCGGCCCGAGTGCAAGTGTTACAGGCTTTGTTACTTTATGCGGGCACTCTGTTTTTGAATATGGATGCGCTACAAACGGGATAGTGTTTTTAATTATTTCAGGAATTTCATCTTCAACAAAAGGTTTGAACCTTTTTCTTATCTCGATTTTGGGCAAAATTGTATCACGAGCCTGCTGGAGTCCATTTATCATAAATTTAAAAAGGTTTTGGTCATTTAATACCGGACTTGACCAGTAGCTTTTTTCTACACGCCAGCTTTCGATAATGAAAATTTTCTTGATTCCTAACGAAGTAGCTGCTTCAATAGTTTTTCGAAGCGTTTTGGGGCGCGGCAAGGCAAGTATCAGAGTCAGTGGAAGAAAAGGAAGCGGTTCTTGAGTCAGGAAAACTTCCATTTGCAGTTCATGTTCATTAACTTCAGTAATACAGGCTGTTCCTGATGCACCATCAAGAAGACCAACCTTTATCTCATTTCCTTTCCCGGCTCGAATCACGGTCAAAATATGCTCCATACGCTTACCCCGAACCGATACAATCTTTTTATCTTCATCTGTAAAATCGGATTCATGCAGCAAAACAAGATTCATATTGAAAAAAAACCCTCAAAGAAAAAATTAGCCACTCTTGCCGGGAGTGTACCTGTTTTTTGATATGATAGTTGTTCCCCAAAATTACATTCATGCATATTACCAGTGCGTATTAATTAATTTCTATTCATACCTGAATGAAGATGATCATTGAAACAGAGATGAATTCAGAATCGAGCCCCGACCCCGATTGGATTGAAAGAAACAATAAAAGCGGAAAGCAGTAATTTCATTCTGGAATCGGAATTCGGAATCGAATATATGGAAAAAAATTCAGGAATCGATACCGATCCCGACCCCGATTGGGGATCGGAACTGCAAAAACAAGTAGTCTTTTTTCGGCATATCGGAATATTATGGAAGCAGAGATGGATATTAGCCCTGAAAGGGCGGAATATGATGGTTGTAGCCAGAGTTCGCCTGTCTGGGTTTTGAGGAGAAACAATTATTATGTCCCAATCGCTTGTAAAAATTAATCTTCATATTATATTCAGCACAAAAAATCGTACCAAATGGATCAATGAGGCAATCTCAGGAGAGTTATACTCTTATATTTCTGCAATCGGAAAAGACAATGGTAGCTTCATTTATCGCATAGGCGGTATTGAAAATCATATCCATATTGCATGCACGCTACCGAAAACAATTGCGATAAGTTCTCTTATTGAGACCTTTAAAACCGGCTCTTCAAAATGGATTAAAACCCAAGGATCTGAATATAATCGTTTCGCATGGCAAAATGGGTATGCAGCATTCTCAATCGGACAATCACAAATTGATACATTGATCAGATATATTACTGAACAAAGAAAACATCACCACAAAAAGACATTTAAGGATGAATTAATTGAGATTTTTAAAATTTACAACGTAGAATATGATGAAAAATACTTGTGGAATTAAATAAAAAAACAACCCGCCCTTTCAGGGCAATAAATGTATGTGTTTACAATAACCCGGGCTTTCAGCCCGGGCTGTTATAAATCGCTCTTTCAGAGCTAAGGAAAACAAACTATAACCAAACGTCTTGCGTCAATTTGGAAAGGTTGCATAAAGCAGTGTCTGCTTTTTCAGGGAAGATTCACGGTATATTAGCCCTCAAAAGGCGGAATATGAACTTCAGGTTCATATTGCACAAAACATTTCTCTTGACATAATATTATCATCTTTTTTCCAGGCAACAGAAAGGGAAAACATAGCGGAATGCAGAGATTTGGAAGGTATGAGGTTATAAAACTGATAGGTGAAGGCGCGATGGGGCGTGTCTTTTTAGCAGAAGACCCGGTTTTAAAACGGCTTGTAGCTATAAAAGTCATTGCACTCGACCGGTTTTATGATGACAATACAAAAGAAGAGTTTCTCAAACGGTTTTCGCTCGAAGCTCTGGCTTCTGCCAGACTTAACCATCCTTCAATTGTTACGATCTATGACACAGGAGAACAAGACAAAATACCATGGATTGCATTTGAGTACGTAAAAGGTGAAAGTCTTGATATCTGTATAAAAAAGAGCGGATTTTTACAATTTGATCAGATCTGCTCCATAGTTTCACAAATAGCTTCAGCACTCGGACATGCCCACCAAAATGTTATTATTCACCGGGACATAAAACCGTCAAATATTCTGATCGATTCTCAGAGTGGAATAGCTAAACTTTCAGATTTTGGAGTAGTCAAAGCCCCGGGTGTTGGATTAACTCAATCCGGTTCATCGGTCGGATCGCCTGGTTATATGTCGCCGGAGCAGATTGAAGGTTCAAAAGTGGATTTTCGAAGCGACCTGTTTTCACTTGGAGTTGTAATTTACGAAATGATAACAGGTAAACACCCGTTTGTCCGCGAAACCGTACCTGCAACATTTTATGCTACATTAAACGGAGAGTTTACACCACTGCAAAAAATCCGGGAGGATACTCCAGCAAATCTCATACAGATTGTTTCCAATCTTCTTGATCCGCAAAAAGAGAAACGTACTCTAAATACAGAACAGATATCAGCACTGGTTAACAAAAACCAAACCGGCTCTTCTTCTATCAATGAACATCCCGAAGAAAACAGATTATTGCAGCCACCGGAAAATCTTTTTTCGTTTTTTGTTCATCAGTTTTTAAAGGTTATTACTGAAAAAAAACGATCATTCAGTAAAAACACTCATTTTTTTCATAAATTCTTAATTTTTATCTGTTTTTTAAAAAAACAGTTGATTAAAAAACTGTCACCCTGGTTAAAATCCACTTTAATAAATCTGAAAAATCTTTCTCCTTTTAATTTTCCAGTTAACAGGCTTTTACCAGTACTTATCACCATTGTATTTATTATCACCTTACTGATATCTGGCAATTTTTTAATGAGAAATTCAAAACAAATGGTTTTGCCTCCTGACATATCAGAAAAACTGGAATATTTCATTGAGAATGGACATGCAGACAGCGCCCGCTTCATCTGCGATACACTGGAAAAAGACTATGCACTATGGGGATACTTATACAGAGGACTTATTGAGTTTAGTGAGAGTAATTATTCAGAATCTTCGATTCAATTTGAGCTTCTGATTAATGATAATGGCAAAGAGATGCTGGATAATAAAATCCCTTATATGCGTAATGAGATAGAAAAACGGTTTAAAAAGGGAAATGTACCTGAGGAATTAATCAGTTTGGCTGCAAATATCCTCTCTTTGCAGAATGATTCTGTATTTCTTCAATTACTTTGTAATGAGCATTACTGGACAAGATGGAATACTGCAAAAGTAGTTGTTGCCGGAGGAGAGAAAATCGATTCAGTTTCTTTATTCATACTTGATTACGAAACAGCGCAAACCTATAAAACACGTATTGCGGCTGTAGAAAAAATGGGCAGGTCTGAAGACCCGCGTGTTGTACCATACCTTGAAAAAGCTGCTGCAAGAAGTTTTCGCGATCCGTTTGTTGCTTCAAAAGCTAAAAAATATCTTGGTAACTTCGCAAAAAATAAACAATCCGGTGTTACACCCTGATATTGTTTTCCGTAAACATATGCTGGTTCCCCTGAATGTTTCTCTTGTCATGATTTCTTAAAAACCAATACTCACATTGATTTTATTCTTCTCTCTTCACTCTCTCCAATCCCTGATTTTTTTATTCCTTATCTTAAACTCTGCGCTCTCTGCGAACTCTGCGTTTTATTTTATCCTTCTCTTCACTCTCTCCAAACCTTTTTTTCTCCTTTATCTTAACCTCTGCGATCTCTGCGATCTCTGCGTTTTATTTTCTTCTCTCTTATCTTTCTCTTCTCCTCTCACCTCTCCAACCCCTTTTTTTTCTCCTTTATCTTAACCTCTGCGCTCTCTGCGAACTCTGCGTTTATTTTCCTCTCTCTTATCTTTCTCTTC
>DATGNN010000388.1:0-8585 GCA_035306725.1 Chitinispirillaceae bacterium
AAAACAGTTACCCCCGCAATGCATGTGCATGGAAAAATCATATCATATGACTGGTTGGCAAATGCATGGTGGGACAGTAACAACGCTCATTCATTTGGTGTGATAGACAAACATGGTAACATTTCTGGAAAGGTTACTGCAAATATCAAAAACCCGGATCTTATCAGTAATCTTTTTATAAGCGAAACTGTCAGCGGCCAGGCGCTGATAAGTTCGGAATTCAAATATCTTGATGGCAATTTTTATGCATCTGCCGATATTAACAGCAATAACATTATGTGGAAAACAGTAAAAATCAACGATCTGTTTTGCCAAGCCTCGATTCAAAATAACAAGATACATCTGGATACAGTGCACTCGGTTATTGAAGGGAAAATAGATTCGATAGCCCCACTCTTTACTACCTATAATGCAGGCGGCTTTTTCCAGTTTGTATTATCCGGTTCGGGACCATTAATAAACCCTGATATCACTTTTCATGTAAAGGGCAGGCAAGTCTCTTTCAACAACCTTTTCTTTTCTGATGATCTATACGGCACGTTTGACATGAAAGGTGTTTCTTCGTTATCCTGGAATAACATAACTTTTTCAAACAGAAATCATAAAATTATCAGTAACGGATCTTTTGTTAAAAACAGCGAATTGTCTTTATTATCAGATGCAGTTTTTTTGAGCGAATCTCAATCCGGTCGGGATTCTTCAGGAGTCATAACTTTTAATGCAACCATTCAAAAAAAAACAATCGAAGCACGTTTTATTGCCCAAAATACTGAACTAAATGTTGTAAATTCATTTTTTATCAATACTGAACCATTCAGTGGTAACCTGAATGTAACAGGTGAACTGTCAGGCCCGGTATCCAACCCTGCCGGTAAATTGATATTCAACACCAAGAATTTTTCCATTCAACCTTACTTGGTAAATTCAGTAAATGGTGAACTGACATTAAGGGATTCTCTTATTAAAACAGAGATTTCAATTTTATTTCCGGACTCTGTTTCATCCGTTTCTATCAATTCAGAGCTCCCGTTACTTCCAGGAAAAAACTGGATATTAGATAAAACCGGAACAAGAGTTCCACTCATAAATCTGAAAAGTGATAATTTTTATTTGTCCGCTTTTGAATCGTCTGTTCCTGAAATTATTAAAGGATATGGTTCCGGCAATTTTAATGTGAATTTATCCCACTCTCATAATGCATGGAACCTCAATGGCCTTTTTTTTGCCAACATGGACAGTATAAACTATCCTCCCCTTGACATCAGTGCAAATTCAATCAACTTTTCAGGTAACCTTTCGGGAACTGTAAAATCACCACAAATTTCTTTTTCCATTTCTACCCGGGACATTCACCTTAAATCCGACAGAATCGGATCCCTTTACTGTAACGGGATGTTTAAAAAAGATACTCTCTATATTGACAGCAGTTACGCTTTGTTTGATGGCAGCGGTTTTGTACAACTGTCAGGGTTCATTCCAGTATTGGGAATTAATTCATTTCCTATTCCACAAATCAGATATTCGATTCAAAACGTTCCCCTTTCAATTTTCAACTCATTTCTTCCATACCTGATCATTAAAAAAGGTACTCTTCATGGTGATGGGACATTAGGTAATAAGTATGGCAGATTCTTCTCCATGGGTGAATTGTTTATAAATGATGGAGTTATTGACTTTGGACTGAATGAAAAAAGTACTGGACCTGTTAATGGAGAATTGATCCTCAGAGATGATTCGTTAATTGTTAAATCTTTCAAGGCACAGATGGGGGATGGAGATTTAACACTAAGTGGCTTTTCAATTATTAAATTTAATGAAATCCCTGAACTTGATTTCAATATCACGTCTGAAAATGCTTCATTTCAAATCCCTGATCTTGTAGAGGCCAACATTGGTTCACTTAACATATCTTTAAAGACTGTCGGCAACAGATTTAATCTCAATGGCAATGTTTCTCTTGGTGAAACCCGTTTCATCCGCAACATTCGTATTAATGACCTGATCTCTCAAGGTGCGATCCGTCCGGATGACCCTTATAACCAGGGATCGTCTTTTCTTGAGTTGGTAGATATTGAAATTGAGTTGCAACTTGATGAAAATCTGCTTATTGATATGAATCTTGGTGATCTTCAACTTGACGGTTACATAGCAGTTTCCGGACCGGTTTTATCGCCCGGTTTTATTGGTGAACTTCAGATCATTGATGGATTCATATATTACCTTGATCGGGAGTTCTTTATTACCGAAGGAAATATCAGCAATTTTGATCCAGAATTTAATCCTTCATTTGATATAACAGGAACTACTGATGTGATTGCATACTCTGCTGCTGCTGCACAGACACAATCTTACAGTATCACTCTGTTAATAAGTGGTGACCTTGAACAACCGCAAGTTGATCTAAGTGCAGATCCACCTCTGAGCAAGCCTGATATAATCAGCGTTTTGACTTTAGGCTCCACTCTTGGATCTGTCGGCTCAGACCTTGCCAACAGAATTGGTAATCTGGTTGGCCAGGAAATAATAGGACTGGGGACCAGTAAATTGGAACGAATACTTGATCTTCAAAGTATCAACATATCCGGTGATATTTTTAACACCGTTACAGGAAGAGGTCCAGAGGTAACATTAACCAGACGGTTCTCCAGGCGGCTGATTATTACATATACGACCGGTTTTGCCGACCTTTTTTCTCCAAAGATATCTGCTATTTTCAGATTATTTCCATTCCTGTTTTTGACAGGTGAAACAAATGAACAGGGTACAGACATAGGATTGAGATTCAGAGCAAACAGATGAAAATGAGTTTATTGTGAAAAATTCGAAAATTGTGATTACTACACTTCTGTTATTCACATTTTTTCATAATCTGTTAGCTGACAATTCCGACATTCACGTTGCTTCTATCACGATCCATGGCAACGAAACATTTAGCACAGATACACTGTTATCTTTAATGGAAACCCGCAAACCGTTTCTTTTCTGGAAAACCACCTATTCAGATTTTAAACTTCATGAGGACATCAACGCAATTACAGTTTTTTACAGGAGTCACGGATTTATAAATCCTGTTGTAACACACGAGCAACGATTTGATTCTTCTGATAATAAAGTCCATATTGAGATTACCATTGAAGAAAATAAACGTATAAAAGTTTCCTCAATCAGTATTACTAATGATTCCATTTTTGATATTGGAATAATTTCGACTTTGAACTCCAGAATCGGAGAACCGCTGATTTACCCTTTTGTTAATAGTGATGCGCGAAAGCTTATAGACACACTTGCCAATACCGGTTTTTTAAAAGCTTCTGTTAAACCAGTACTTGAAATCGACTCGACATCATTCACTGCAGCCATTTCATTCATCATAACTCCGGGCCCCTGTATCTTTGTCAATGATATCCGTATTGAGGGTTTATCAACTGTTGAAAGAACCGTCGTTTCCAGAGAACTTACTTTCAAAAAAGGTGATACTTTGACATCAAGACATATCAAGAAATCGCAACTCAACCTTTTCCAGACCCGCATGTTCAATTTTGTTGACATTTTTGCAGACATTTCTGATTCTGTATCATTTCTTTCCTCTGCAGATACTTTTATAACTGTTGTTGTTTCGGTCAACCAGGCAAGATATTTTTCCATTGATGCCGGTGTAAGATATGGTACCTATGAGCGTTTATATTCATCGATAAATTTATCTTACAACAATCTTTTTCGCAAAGGTCATTCGATCGGTCTTTCCGGTCTGCTTTCTGGCTTCGAACAAAGTATTGAATTGTATTATGTATTTCCATGGATTTTCGGGATTCCATTTGATCTGACTATCCGACCCTATTACAGACGCCATGATACACTTTTTTTATCGATTCCTCTTGCGTATGAAGGTGAATTCAATGGATTTTCATTTAACATCGGACGCAATTTCAATGATATTTTTTTATTTGATATCGCTTTTGAATATGAAAATGTACTACGGATTTCCATACCGGAAGTAGATTCTTTAACCGAAGACATTCCAACCACAAATAACAGAAGCATTATTGTCAATCTTACATACGATAAGAGAAACGATATTATAAATCCGGTCAAGGGTTTTCTTGAACAGATGACATTCAGGATTGGCGGCCTTGGCGGATCCGGTGCCAACCGTTTTTTCAAAATCACTAACAACTTCCATTTATATTTCAAAGCCGGTTATTTTATCATAACAAGCGGCGTAGCAGGAGGGTGGGCTCAAACTTATGGCCAGAGCGAGTCTGTTCCTATACAATATCAATTCTTTGGCGGAGGCCCCCAAACAGTTCGGGGATACCCCCGTGACAAACTTATAACGACATCATCAGGCGACCCATCAGGTGGTAACGTGGAACTGATATTACACTTCTTTGATATTCAGTTCCCTCTTTTCTGGTTATTTTATGGTGCAATATTTCTGGACGCCGGGTACATTTGGTCCGACATAGGTTCTGTTAAACTTTCAGACATCAAATTTACAGCCGGGCCTGCTTTACGACTAAATACTCCGGTCGGAATGATCAGAATTGATTCCGGGTTTCAATTACATAGAATGGGAAAAAAGGACAGTTATCAAATACATTTAGGTATAGGAAGACCTTTTTAATTTAGTTCAAGGAAAATACATAGTGCATAAAACCCGGAATTTTTCATTTTTGACAGGTTTAATACTGTTTTTAAATTGTATTGTTCTTGTTTTGTTAATTTTAAATATCAATAACAAATACATCCTTGAATTCGATACTGCAATATCTATGCTCTTTTTAAAAACAAGAACTCCACTTCTTACATTTATCTTTTTTTCGGTTTCTGAACTGGGTACCTGGGGAACAATAATTATCGGGTTTGTATGGGGAGCTACAAGATTAATCAAAAATAAAAATAATGAGCTTCTTTTTTTGGTAGTTTTCTCACTTTCGGGAATACAATTAGTCTATCTTATTCTTAAAGAAATAATTAAACGTCCCCGCCCCCCTTTTCCACATTTAATCTACTATTTCGGTTACAGTTTTCCCAGTGGTCATTCAGCACTTGCGATTGTAATTTGTGGGGTTATTATTTACTATATTCATAAAACCGAATGTCTGTCTGTTCTCTTGTCAAAAGCTATTTTCACTCTTGCTTTCCTGCTTGTAATTTTAATCGGTTTCAGCAGAATTTACCTTGGCGTACATTTTTTTACAGATGTTTTAGGCGGGTACACATCGGGATTTTTTTGGTTAGTTATGTTTATTAATTTTTATAATATCTTACTCTTTCAAAAAAACAAACCTATGAGCAGATCAATCACCTGCCTTTGAAAACATATTTTTGACAAAATTCATTACCTCATTTCAGATTGTTTTCAGTTTTTTAAACCAGTTTTATTCTAATATAATCAAATCTGCATGTAAACAATTTAATTCATGAATTCACTGTTGATTAAAAACCTAATACCAGGTCCATAAAGGCGAATGGAATCTCATGTAAGCCATACAATCGTAAACTTTTTTATACAAATAAACATTATAAAACCACATTATTGTTTTTTTTATTCATAGTGTCCCATACCCTCTTTTCTTAAAAATGATCACAATGTATATTACAAATTATTGTTATTACAATCATATATTACATCTGCAGTGATATTATCATTCAAAATCTTCTGGTAATAATGGATAGTTTTTCAATAGCCGGTGTTTTTGGGCAATACAGGGATGTTACTCAAAACAATGAAGGGCAGGTTTTAAGAAATTAAGTCAAAATTGCTACCAATCGCAGGTTAAATTAATCAATTAAACCTGACACTAAATGATAATTTAAAATTCATTTAATAATCAGATACAGTATCAGACAATCATTTATTTACTCATAGTAACGCTGTTTAATTGCAGTTTTGAAACAAACACATCCATTATTTTGTTAGATAACAATCCTTAAAACATAACATCATACATGCACCCTGAAACAATTGCATTGAATATGAGTTGATATCTCTCTGATGAAAAGGATTATTTCTTATGCTTTTTAAAAAACGGACATTTACCGGACAATTTCTGGAA
Source organism: Chitinispirillaceae bacterium (assembly GCA_035306725.1). Lineage (GTDB taxonomy): Bacteria > Fibrobacterota > Chitinivibrionia > Chitinivibrionales > Chitinispirillaceae > JAAYEB01. The sequence goes on from DATGNN010000388.1 coordinate 6,060, forward strand.
TTTACCCGAATTTGTAGTTTTTCATTATTTATTACTCTTTTTTGTATTACTTTCATAAGCCAGGCAACAAACCAGTTTCGTGTTGCATTAACAGGTAAATACCCGCCTTTCAGCTTTTATGACAGTGATGGCAATCTGACCGGTTTTGATGTTGACATATCAAAAGCTCTTTCAGATGAATTAGGTTTTGATCTTGAAATTATAACCATAGAATGGGATGGCATTCTTGCAGGTCTTCTCGCTGGTAAATACGAAGCAATTATTGGATCCATGGCCATAACCCCGCAAAGACAGAAAAAAGTTTCATTCTCTAATCCTTACTATATCTCAGGAGCGCAGCTTTTCATACATGAAAAAGATACTTCCTCCATAAAGAAAATCGATAATCTTTCGGGTCTCAAGGTAGGTGTTGTTCTTGGCGAAACGTATGAACAGTTTCTCAGAACCGAATACCCTCAGATAAATGTAATAACCTATAAAAGTACTGTTGATATATTCCAGGACATGAAAAACAGGCGTCTTAATGCATTCTTTACAGACCGTCTTGTCGGTATGTATCAAATCAAGAAAGCTGGTATGCCTTTTGTTACTGCAGGAGACCTTTTATATCACGAAGAAATGGGGATACCTGTCAGTAATCCAGTATTGCTGAATGATTTAAACAATGCTCTTTCAAACATTCGCAGTAAAGGTGTGCTTGATTCTCTTCACCGATACTGGTTTGAGTCACAAAACAGTGTATCCTCACAAACAATGAATATCAATGTAATTGTAAACCGTCTGCTGAAAGGGTTTGGTATTACAGTCGGTATTGCATTTATTTCATTTTTTACAGGTATATTGTTTGCCATTCCATGTGGAGTAGTACTTAACGGTCAGAAATCCCTTTATAAATTCGTTTTGCGTTCATTAATCGACTTTATTCGAGGCACACCGGTATTAATTCAACTTTTCTTTGTGTATTTCGGCGCGCCTCAGATCGGCCTGACCCTTTCTCCTATAGTTTCAGCCATCATTACTTTATCTGTGAATTCCTGCGCATATATGTCTGAAGTTGTTCGGTCGGGCCTTATGTCTGTTGATCCGGGCCAGAAACATGCAGGCAGAGCCCTTGGCTTATGCAGACTTGACATATTCCGCTTTGTGATCTGGCCCCAGGCTTTCCGTATAGCTATACCTCCATTAGGCAATTCAGCAGTAGCTCTTTTAAAAGATACTGCTCTTATTTCGGTTATTTCTGTTGGTGAAGTTGTTCGGGAGGCTCAGTCGATCATTAGCGTTACATTCAATCCGATGCTTTACTATATTATTATTGCAGCTCTGTTTTTTATCTTTACATATCCGCTCATGCGATTTACTGCATCATGGGAAAAAATACTAAAGAAAAGGGGGTTCATGCATGATTAAAATCGAATCTTTATCTTACACATACAGGGGCTCTGCCGTACCCGCTTTACAGGACATTTCAATTCAATTTGATTTCTCAAAAAATTCAATTACATCGGTTCTTGGAGAGAGTGGGTCAGGTAAAACGACCCTTTTACAATGCATGGCAGGTTTTCTCCGTCCACAAAAAGGTCGTATTCTGATTGACGATAAAAATATTCGCCAAATGAAGGAAAAAGAGTTCAGGTCAAAAGTAGGTGTAGTTTTCCAGAAATTAAATCTTTTCCCTCATTTAACTGTTCTGAAAAACATGACTTTGGCACTGAACAGGGTTCAGGCCTTGAGCATTGAAGAAGCTGCATCAAAAAGTGATAAAATGCTCGAAAGACTTCAGATACATGAATTAAAAGACATGTACCCTGCACAGTTAAGTGGCGGCCAGGCTCAAAGAGTTGCCATAGCCAGAGCACTCGTACTAAAACCACGCTATTTACTCCTTGACGAACCGACTTCTGCTCTGGACATGAATACAACTGAAGATTTTTCGGTGTGGTTACGCTCGTTACACGAAACGACTTCATTTGTAATTGTTACACACGATATACCTTTTGCAAGAAGTGTCAGTAAAAAAGCAGTGCTTATCGAAAATGGACAGATAAAAATGCACAATAAAATTGAAAATGTTATGAAGTCATTCTCCAATTCATGAGTTTCTAAATAATTTATAATATCCTGATCTAAATGATAATGTTTACGGTCAAATACCGGCTTTTATGGTTTTTTGCAATCATTCTTTAAACTTGACTATGTTCGATAAATTTAACCGACAGGTTTGGAAAAAACAGAAAAACAACTCAATGAGATACAATTATGGGAGAACGATTATGGTACTGTTCGCGCAGACTAATTAATCGTCTCCATTCAGGTACTTTTTTTATTAACAACTACTTTCTTTTAATTATTTTATAATTTTCAACAAGGTAGCCCCACGTGATTAACAACGCTCTGATCAGAATGACACTTAAAGGTAAATCTATTTATACTGTTTCACTGACATTTGCCCTTTTTTGCAATCCATCAGGTCCATCAACACCGGACATCTGTCTCTCCGTTTTTCCACAAAATGGCGGAACAATCATA
>DATGNN010000389.1:0-10396 GCA_035306725.1 Chitinispirillaceae bacterium
TCCCAATTTGAGAATGGCGGGAGAAATCCTGATGGATATTCTCCTGTCAGTTCATAAAAGACATCTCTGCCATAACAAATATTATCGTTAATCATTTCCTGTGGTAAAAGACTTAAAAATGGCTCTGTATAGCCCGGAAAAAGCCATTCCAGGCTTCCCCTTTTGCTCAGCTCCCTTAATTGAGAAAGGAACAGTGGATTGATTAATTCGAGGATGTATCCTGGAAGTACAATGTTCAAACGCAAATGTGGCAGCTCATTTGCTATAGAGATAACATTTTGAGCAAACAGATCGATTGCGTCTTTAAGTTCTGTTTTTTTTATCAGGCAATTCTTAAAAGGATGCAGTAATAGTGCTATAACGTGACGTTTCATATATACAATTTATAATACTTCCGGGTCTGTTTCAATATTTGTATATCAAAATCATTAATTATACTCTTGATTGTAGTAAAAATGAAGATTATATTGAACGCGAATTAAAATATTAAATGATTACAATCTTGTCCAAAATAAATTACTGAACAGGTGCATCAGACTTTATTTGTAAGACGAAAGTCTTAAATGCCGGGTATCAGGTTTTTTAAGTGTTTAAAACAAACAGGTTGGTTAAAATTGCCTTAAAAAAGGAAGCTTAACTGACTAAAAAGCAACTTGCCGGAGGCCTGGAATAAGGATTGACAGGCTGTTTTGGAATCTGTTTTGGATATAAAATGATTAAAAATAACATTAAGTTTCGAAGGGAAATCCATTATGCCAAAATATGTTTATTTTTTTGGTGGCGGAAGAGCAGACGGTAATGAATCAATGAAAAATCTTTTAGGAGGTAAAGGTGCAAATTTGGCTGAAATGGCTGGACACCCCGATTTAAAGCTTCCGGTACCTCCAGGATTTACAATTACCACTGATGTCTGTACACATTATTATAATAACAACCGGAAATATCCAAAAGAGCTTAAAACTGAAGTCAATACTGCCATGGCTAAAATTGAAAGATTGATGAAAAAAAAGTTCGGTGATTCGAAAAAGCCATTGTTGGTGTCTGTACGTTCGGGTGCTCGTCGTTCAATGCCTGGTATGATGGATACAGTTCTAAATATAGGTCTCAACGATGAAACGGTTGAGGGATTAATACAAAAAACCGGTAATGCACGATTTGCCTATGATGCTTATCGTCGTTTGATTATGATGTATGCTGATGTTGTAATGGAGAAAGCTGAAGGGCTTGAACCGCATGGAGGGAAAGGTATACGTAAAATTCTTGATGAACGAATTTACGAGGTAAAAAAAGAAAAAGGATATCTCACAGATACAGAATTAACAGAAGAGGATCTGAAGGGACTTGTTACAGAGTTCAAGGAAAAGATCATAGAAGTGCTTGGGGCGCCATTTCCGGAAAATCCTCAGGATCAGTTATGGGGAGCAATTAGTGCTGTATTCTTGAGCTGGAATGGAAAACGGGCTATTGAATATCGCAGAATTGAGAAAATTCCTGATTACTGGGGGACGGCTGTAAATGTTCAGACAATGGTTTTCGGGAATATGGGCGATAATAGTGCTACCGGAGTTGCCTTTACCAGAAATCCTGGAACTGGTGAAAGACAATTTTATGGTGAGTATCTGGTTAATGCCCAGGGTGAAGATGTGGTTGCGGGTACCAGAACACCTGCTCCGATAAACGATTATTCAAGAAATGATCAGAGTAAACACTTGCCGACTCTTCAGGAAATAATGCCAAAAATTTATAAAGAGCTTTTTGATATTCAGAAACGTCTGGAAAAACACTACAGGGACATGCAGGATATAGAGTTTACAATAGAAGATGGTACCCTGTATATGTTGCAATGCCGCGTTGGAAAACGAAATGGAGTGGCTGCTGTAAAAATGGCAACAAGTATGGTGAAAGAGAGGCTGATTACTCCAGAAATGGCTGTTTTGCGGGTTGCGCCCAACCAACTGGTTGAATTGTTGCTTCCAATGATTGATCCTGAAGCGGAGTTGGCGATAACACCGGTTGCCAAAGGACTCCCTGCCGGACCTGGTGGAGCAAGGGGACGTGTTGTATTTGATTCGGAAACTGCAGCAGAGTGGGCATCACGAGGTGAACAGGTGATTCTTGTTCGTGAAGAGACGTCGCCTGAAGACGTTGATGGTATGCATAAATCTCAGGCAATCCTTACTTCAAAAGGTGGCATGACTTCTCATGCTGCTCTTGTTGCAAGGGGATGGGGTAAATGTTGTGTGGTAGGATGTTCTGATATCGAGGTCGGTAAAAACTCATTTAAAACAAAAAGTGGTGAAGTGATTAATGAAGGTGACTGGATTTCACTTAACGGGACCAAGGGATTTGTTTATGATGGAAAATTAGATCTCGTAGAGGTTGATCTTGATCACAATGAATCATACGGAACACTGATGAGGATGTGTGACAGGCTTAGAACTTTGAAAATCAGGACAAATGCTGATACTCCGTCAGACACAGAAAAAGCAATCAGATTTGGAGCTGAGGGGATCGGTCTTTTCCGTACAGAGCATATGTTTTATGGAGAGGGTAGTGAAGAACCGCTTTTTTTACTTCGTAAAATGATTATGAGTTCTTCGGTTGAGGATAGAAAAAAAGTTCTGAAAAAGCTTGCTGATTTTGTAAAAAAAGATATCAAGGCAACAATGGAGAAGCTCAATGGGAAACCTATAACAATCCGTTTACTCGACCCACCTCTTCATGAATTCGTTCCACACAATGAAGACAAGCTGAAGGCAATGGCTGATGAACTTAAGATTGATATTGATGAAGTGCGGAAACGTGGAGAGGGTTTGAAAGAAAATAACCCGATGCTTGGTCATAGGGGAGTAAGGTTGGGTATCACATATCCGGAAATATCAGAAATGCAGATCCGTGCGATTCTTGAGGCTGCTGGTGAACTCATAAAAGAAAAAAAGAAAGCTTATCCTGAGATCATGATCCCGGTTACCTGTGTTGATAAAGAACTTGAAAACCAGAAACAAATAGTTGATAATGTCTATTCGGAAGTCAGAGAAAAACTTGGAATCAAAAAATTTCCTTATCTGTTTGGAACAATGATTGAAATTCCACGTGCAGCTTTAACAGCCGACAAGATGGCACGGCAGGCTCAATTCTTTTCGTTTGGTACAAATGACCTGACTCAGATGGGGTTTGGTTTCTCAAGAGATGATATCGGAAGCTTTCTGCCAGACTATCTAAGTTCAAAAATTCTTCCTGAAGATCCTTTTCAGACAATAGATCAGGATGGAATTGGTGAGTTGATAAAGATCGGAATCGAGCGGGGAAGATCTGTAAAATCGGATCTGAAAATTGGGATTTGTGGTGAACATGGTGGTGATGCTGAATCTGTAAAATTTTGCCATCGTATTGGAATGAACTATGTTTCCTGTTCACCTTTTCGTATTCCGATTGCGCGCCTTGCTGCTGCTCAGGCTGTTGCTCAGGAAAAACTGCAAGAGCAGGCTAAAAGTGAAAAACCTGGAGGTGTAAAAAAGGTTAAAAAAACAACTGCGAAAAAGAAGCAGGTTTCTATCCCTAAAGCTGCAAAAACTGTTAAGAAAAAAATTGTTAAGAAAAAAATAGTTAAAAAGAAAATAGCGAAAAAGAAACGGTAAATAAAATTGTAGAAAATAGATCAGTGTTTGTAGAGACGGCAGGCCTGAGGTCTCTACAACACTGGTCATCAACTTTTTGCATCGTTTTACAGATTGGATAATTTGAATGTTGCTTCTTTGGTATAACTGGTGCCCTCTTTACGTAAAATGCTCGAATATAAACAAAATTCATCTATAAAAAAAGGCTCAGACTGGAAAAGACTGTAATTTGTCAGATAGTCTATGACTCTATTTACAGGAGAGTTATTCAGACGTGATATGGTTACATGAGGATGAAATCGCCTTTTGTCCGGACTTATTCCAGCAGATGTGAGCAAACGTTCTATTTTGCCCTGAAGAGTGATAACGTTTTTTGGGTCATTTATTCCTATCCATAGAACCCGGGGTTCTCTACTGGGTGGAAAATATCCGCATCCTTTTAATGCAATACAAAATGGCGGGAATGATATTGTATTAAGAGCAAAAATAATTTTTTCTTCAGTAACAGTATCTGTTTCTCCTAAAAACCGAAGCGTAATGTGAAGTTGATCTTCTTTTACCCATTTTGCTCCCGGTATAGCCAAATATGTTGAAACGATATCATCCTTGATTCGTTGTGGAATATCTACTGCTATGAATAATCGAGCCATAGGATCTCCTTTTATAGTTTGAGCAAGATCGAGACCGCGTCACTTCTGTACAAAATAAATCAATGGACAGGCCAGCCCTGTCTTGATGGGATTTTGGGATTTGGGACGGACTATTTTTTTGTGGTTTAGCGTAAAAAGGCAAAAAAGTAGTCCGTCCCAAAAATCGAAAAATAAAAATGCGAACCTATCTCTATTTGGATACATTTTTATTATGAAATATATTATATCAGAAAATCATTGGGTTCAGGTAAAGCAACAAATCTGACCTGTTTGGGCGCGGCTCCGGGGCTGTGGAACAGGATGGTAACCTTAAAACGATGAGGTTAAAATCCGCCATATGGGGACATCGCCAGTCAAGGCATGCTATGGTTTTTCGTTGTAATTGTTGATTCAGGTGAAATTAAATCAAGGATTTTATTATGAACCGGGTTCTTTCAGTATCACAGATGCGACTTATTGACGAAAAAACGATTAATGGTAATCTGGCTGTAGGATATTCTCTTATGATGAGAGCCGGGTATGGCCTTATGAAAGCAGCAAATGAGATGCTTGATTCTGACAAGCCTTGCGAAATAGCCGTTATTTGTGGAAAAGGAAATAATGGCGGTGATGGATTCGTGGTTGGCAGAATGCTGCTGGAAGAAGGACATAGAGTGATGTGCTTTTTACTATGCGATTCTGAGGATTTTAAAGGCGAGTCAAAGCTGGCATTTGAGGATTACGTTACCCGAAAAGGTAATTTTCTTGTATTAAGTGATGCCGCGGATCTGGCTGGTTTAAGCAGATATGATTTGATTATTGATGCCATTCTGGGTACAGGATTAAAAGGTGATCCAAGGGGCTTATCCGCAATCGTTATTGATGAAATTAATAAAACAGATGTACCTGTCTTATCGGTAGATACTCCTTCAGGACTGAACAATGATACTGGTATACCTGGAAATCCATGTGTTAAAGCTACTTCAACTGTTACTATGGGGTTCACGAAAATTGGTTTATGTTTTTATCCCGGCAAAGAATATGTTGGTGAACTGGTTGTGTGTGATTTAGGGTATCCTGATGAGATTATTTCGCAGAACAGTTCTGATTTATTTGTACCAAAAAGATCAGGTATCGGACGATTATTACCTCCCCGTCATCCTGGGGGTTCAAAAATAGAACATGGTCTGGCACTTCTTGTCTGCGGTTCAAGAGGGATGTGTGGATCCGCTACTTTGGCTTCACAGGCTGCATTAAGATGTGGATGTGGAATGACCCATCTTGCAGCACCTGAATCATCAGTACCTGTTCTGTCAACTAAATTGACAGAAACTGTTATCCATCCTGTTAACGAAACCAATAATGGGTCAATAGCATACAGTGCTCTGGAGCAGGTTAAGAAGCTGTCTCTCAGACAAAATGCAGTTTGTATAGGACCCGGACTGACACGAGACAGTCAGACTACCAGATTCGTACGGGCATTTGTAAAATCAACAAATCTTCCTGCAGTAATAGATGCAGATGGAATAAATGCTTTTGTTGATTATAAAGAAGAGCTCAAGAAACATTCGGGAGAGATAATCATTACTCCACACAGAGGTGAGTGGAGAAGACTGTTTGGTGATTTGCCAGATGCACCAAATGAGCTTGTAGATGTGTTGAAGAGAACTGCGGCTGAGTATAGCATGTCAATTCTTTTAAAAGGGAATCCGACCATAATTGTTTCAGGGGAACAAAAAGTCTACTTAATGCCTTTTGGCAATTCTTCACTTGCGAAGTCCGGAACTGGTGATGTCCTGAGCGGTATACTTGTGTCGCTTCTTGCACAGGGCGTATCATTGATTGAAGCTGCAATTCTTGGCAATTATATACACAGTGAAGCTGGGGGTTTGGCTTCAGAAACACTTGGAGAGTATTCAGTTATTGCATCAGATGTCGTAAACATGATATCCAGGGTGGTTTTGTCAATTACAAAACACAACACAGCCAAAGACAATGACATTGTTTACTTGCTATGAGTTGTTAATGATTCCCGGGCAGGCTTTTATCGCTATTGACAAAAGAAGTAAACCTGATATTGTTCCAATGCCAACATCAGGGAAAGTTTGCTTGTTTTCCGGAAAATAAAGTGTAAAGTGATGTGCCAATGAGTGTCAGTTCGGGAATGTGCTCATGTTCAAAATTTACCAGATTTTTAAAATGATGCCATGCGCCTCCGGTAGTCAATACAATCATATCATGAGAATACTTTTTTTTGTAAATATTTACAAAATTATTCAATGCACCGGCAGTTCCGTGAATAATTCCACCGATCATGCAGTCGCTGGTAGAAATACCAGGTAAAGTGATCTTTTGACTGAATGATTCGATTAATGGCAGTGCTGAGGTGCTGTCGTGAAGAGAACGGAACTGAGTTTCAATGCCTGGAATTATTGTACCACCCAAAAATTGTGAATTTATTATAACATCAGTTTTTATTGCTGTTCCTGCGTCTATGATCAAAACGTTGCTTTCTGGATGAGTAAAACAACAGTAAAGAGTATCAGCTATCCGGTCTGCTCCAAGAGATTCAGGATATTTATAGTTAATTATGGATTTGAGATCTTTTGTAAATTTAACATCGATAACCGGACCGAATCGTTTCTTAAGGATGGATTTGATTTTCAAATCGGCATTTTTAACAACACTGGATATGACAGTTTCCGAAATATGGGGAGAATTCGATTTCACCCAGAGCCATTCGATTGAAGAAAGAATTTTCTTATCAATATCAATTGTGAAAAAGGATATACTATTAATACAGACTGCATCACTCTTTCGTATTAGTCCAATATGGGTTCTGGTGTTACCTGTGTCAATCGCAATGCAGTAAATGGAATCTGTTTTCATGATATTTACTCAAGGTATCTGAGTTTTCCGTTATTTACAAGAACTGTTTTTCCATTCTGAACTATTCTTAGTTGTCCATCAATGTCAACAGATTCCAGAATGCCGACCTGTTGGTTTATTTCTACAACAGCACCGGTTTTATACAGGTACTTAAGATATTTATTGTGAACAGATTGAGGGTTCTGGTGAATATAATTATAAAAAAATTCCATAATTCTATGCAGAAGTTTACCAGGAGGCCAGGTTCGCCCTGTTTCGATAAGTATGGATGTAGCTATGGGGTGTAATTGTGATGGGAAATGCCTGGTATGAAAATTGACATTTAAACCGAATCCGACAACCAGGATGTTTTTAAACCGGTTATGGTTTTCTAAAAGTATACCGCAGATTTTTTTATCCGCCCAGTACAGGTCATTTGGCCATTTAACAGCCAGTTGTGCTGAATTGAATCTTTCCTTTATTGTATCAAGTATTGCAAGTAATATGGACCGGTTATAGTTGAAATGGGTACTTATATCTTTAACCGGAATCATGATACTTACCCAAAGTCCGCCATTTTCCGAAAAATAGTGTGTACCGCGTCGGCCCCGTCCTGCAGTTTGTTTATCAGCCTGTATTACATAGAGTCCGTTTGAAGGGCACTTATCAAGATTGCGTGCAAATTCGTTAGTAGAATCAACTGTTGGAAACGGGTAGAATCTTTCTACAAAACTGAGTCCCGAAAGGGCATGTGGTATCATAATAACCTGCTTATCCTATAACCAAATGGATATCGAGAGCGGGAGCACTATGAGTAATGGCTCCGCTGGAAATAAAATCTACTCCGCTTTGCGCAACCTTACCAACTGACTCGAGGGTAACATTTCCACTGGCTTCAAGTTCTACAATAATATTATTATCTTTCACATGTTTTGCACAGTGTTTCATATTATCTATACTCATATTATCGAGCATAATTCGGTCTGCCTTATAACGAAGAGCTTCATGAAACTCCTCAACAGACTGTACTTCGACTTCGATTTTAATGCTGTTATATTTACTGTTGCGGTAATTGACAGCCTTTTTTAAAGCGTTGCCTACTCCGTTGCTTCTTTTTACATGAGTATCTTTAATCAGAATCATGTCATACAGTCCGAACCGATGATTGTATCCACCACCGTGTAAAACCGCTTTTTTTTCCAGTAAGCGCAATCCTGGTGTTGTTTTTCTGGTATCAAGGATTCGGGTTTTTGTATTGCTGATTTCAGCAACAAGTCTGGAAGTTGCTGTAGCGATACCACTTAGCCGTTGAAGAAAATTGAGAGCTATTCTTTCTCCTGCAAGGATTCCTTTGACCGGTCCTTTTAAAACACAAATCTCTGAACCAGATTCCAGTTTCTGACCATCATTGATCTTAAGTTCAACCGAAATTTCAGGATCGATTTTTAAGAAAAGGGGTTCAATGAGGTAAGCACCTGATAAAATACCTGAAGCCTTACTCATTATTTTGGCTTCAGCAATATCTTCATCGTTAAATATGGATTCAGAAGTAATATCTCCGGATTCCCCGAGATCTTCAGCAAGTGAAAAATCAAGTATGGAGTTAATGGTCCGGTTTTCATCTATTTCAAATTCTTTCATACTAATTCCTTATCTAAATGCGGCATTTAAATGAAAATAATTACGCATTAAACAGTTTTGGCAGATCCGTGATGTTTGGTTTATTACGTTTTTTATGCCCAACATTGTAAGCAGTTTTGTTTAAAGTAATTGCCGGTTTAAGGTTTAATTTGCATAGAATGAAACTCACTATTTGATTCAAATTACTTAAGGATGAAAATAATCTAAATCATTGTTTAAATAAAAGTTTTGCTCAAATTCTATATAATAAAAATTATTCTATATCCTGTATTATAATAAACTCTTAGGTAAATCAATGACTTATAAGTTTTATCCAACTGTTGTGGATATATTTTTCATTCTTGATTACTGGTGATAGTATTGTACCTGCTTTCCAAAAATACCCTTTTCCAGAATACTGATATTAGGCATAATTTAATTTGTACTCTTTATAAATCTATTGTACAATCTGAATTATTTAGTTTGTACTGTGAACCTATAAATATTTACAAGGAGTTGTTATGTTAAGGAAATGTATCATTTCTATAATCTGTGCATCTGCGCTTATTATAAATACCGGGTGCTTTGGATCTTTCTCACTTACGAAAAAAGTGTATGACTGGAATGATTCTATCGGTAATAAATGGGCTGAAACAGGAATATTATGGCTTTTCAATATAATTCCGGTATATCCGGTTTGTTATTTTGTAGATGCTGTTGTTTTCAATCTGATTGAATTCTGGGCGGGCAATAATCCATTAGCTTTGAATTCGGAGGTGGAAACTGAAAAGACGTTTACTTCGGGAGACAAGACCTACAATGTAACCATCGGCAATGGATCTGTTGTTATAAGCGAAACTAAGGGGCCGGATGCGGGAAAGAGTGTCAGTTTGTCATTGGATAAAGAATCGTGTTCATGGCATCTTTCCGATGGAAATACGTCTACGTTAGTTGCTTCATACAATCCAGGACCTCTTAATACTATTGATTTTTATCATCCTGATGGAAGAGTTGAATCCAGGAGTATCAATTCAGTGGAAAAGTTGGCAGTTGTAAAATAAACCGCATACTTTTTAATAGTAAACTCACACCTGCTGCTTGAGGTGTGAGTTTACTATTTTAATTTGATCCCAAAACTGGGATTTGCTTTGCTCTACTGGATTTTAGGTTTATAAATAATAAGACAATTGCGTTACCCGGTAAAAAGAATTAAAAAGTAGTTTGTCCTTGTAGGCCTCAAATATTTTTATTTGAAGAATTACATTATTTTTTAATTAAAAAATGCACAAATGTGATGATCATCACATTTCAAAACCGGTTTTTGTATTATTTTAATTCTTAATCAATCCCCCTTACCCAGGTTTTACCTCACCTGAACACTTTCTAAGATGTCAGGGGATTTGATTAATTATCAAATAGCACACATAAGCAAAGGACACCAGGATGCTTCTTCGCCGTGATCAGGTTCCATTTCCCAATAACCCAGCCTGCAAACAGTGCGCAAACAAACCCTGCCATCAACTTTTTGCCGGACCGATATACCCCGGAAAGATTATTTTTGTTCATCGCTCAAAATTTGTGCGGCTTCCCTGCTATACGCCGTCATTTGAAGATGAAAATGAAAACAAAAAGGAATCTGCCCTACTTACCGATGACCTTGAG
>DATGNN010000390.1:0-19489 GCA_035306725.1 Chitinispirillaceae bacterium
TCCCGAGGATTAGATTTGAGTTACTTGTGAACCAGTCCAAAATAAATCAGTTAAAAGTTATCAACTTTTTAAACAAGAGCTGGAAGGCTGTTTTGGAAATTTTTTTTCGGCAATATTAATTTATTTTAATCGATTAAGTAATTGGGTTTTGTTATTTTCTGATCCGCGAACAGGTTGTCCATGTTAATACTAAAGGGATTCTGGATTAGAAACAAAAACCGGTTTTTTCATAAGGAACAGATATGGAGATAAAATTCTGGAACAAACAGATCGAAGTAATAGACCGGGATTCTCTCAGGAAACTTCAGTTAGAACGGTTCAGAAAAACTGTAGAAATGGCTCTCAAAACTACTTTCTATAAAAAAAGACTTGCTGAGGTTCAGATTAAATCTATTGATGATATACGGTCTCTTGATGATATCAAAAGGATTCCATTTACGACAAAAAATGATCTTCGTGATGCTTATCCCTATGGACTTCTATCGGTTGATAAGGAAAATGTAGTTCGTTTGCATACCTCAAGCGGCACAACCGGAACTCCAACTGTGATTTATCATACCGAAGAGGATATAAGAAACTGGACAGACCTTATAGCCCGCTGTATATGTGCAAGCGGGGTAAATCGTGGTGATGTATTTCAGAATATGACTACATATGGATTGTTTACCGGTGGGCTGGGGTTTCATTACGGTGCAGAAAAAATGGGTGTACTGGTAATACCTGCAAGCAGCGGTAATACGCGGCGTCAGCTAAAGCTGATGAAAGATTTTGGTACAACCGTTATTCATGCTACACCTGGTTATCTTTTACATATAGCATCTCAGCTTGGTACTTACGGGATAAAACGACCGGAACTGAAACTAAGAAAGGCATTTCTGGGAGCAGAACCATATTCTGAAGAAACACGCAGGAAAATTGAGGATCTGCTGGAAATTGAAGTTTATAATTCTTATGGACTTTCGGAAATGAACGGACCTGGTGTCGCCTTTGAATGCGTGTACAAAAACGGGATGCATCTTTGGGAGGACTCCTTTCTGATGGAGGTGATAGATCCTGTTACAACAGAGGTTTATGATGATGACAGTGAGGGAGAACTGGTATTTACAACTTTAACCAGAACTGCAACTCCGTTACTCAGGTATCGTACAAGGGACCTGTCAAGGGTATACAGCGAAACTTGTCCGTGTGGCCGGACTCACAAAAGAATTGCACGTATCAAGGGACGTAGTGATGATATGCTTATAATAAATGGTGTTAACGTATTCCCGTCCCAGATTGAAGAAGTCCTTATGAAAATTCCTCAGGTGGGAACAAACTATCTGATAGAGATCGATAAAGAAGGTGTTTTAGACAGGGTTACAGTAAAAACCGAGATCAATTCCAAACTCTTTACCGGAGATATTTCTTCGTTAAATCGCCTTGAAATTGCGATAAAGGAGCAGATCAGGGATACAATACTTGTCAACCCTCTCATAGAACTCCATGAACCTTTAAGCCTTCCTGTTTCTGAAGGCAAAGCTAAAAGGGTAATTGATAACAGACCTCAAATTTAATTCAATGGATATGAATCAGGAGGTATGATGGCAGAGCAGATAAATATTTTTGCAGAAAACAAACAGGGGCGGCTTAATACAATTACTGGAATTCTATTCGAAAATGATATAAATATCAGGGCAATTGTTATTGCTGACCGGGAAAAATTCGGGGTGATAAAAATTCTGGTTGATAAACCATTATTTGCTTACAAGGCATTGACTGATGCTGGGTTGGCCTGTGCACTGAAAAAAGTTCTGGCAATCATCATCGATGATAAAGCAGGCGGTTTACATGATTTGACAAAAACGTTTTCCGGTCGTGGAATTGATATTATTGATGCTTATGGTTTTGTAATCAAGTCTAATATGAAAGCTGTTTTGTGTGTTGAAGTAAAAGATTACGACTCTGCAAAAGCTGTTGTTGAAGACAATGGATTCAGAATACTGGCAGACAGCGATTTGTATAAATTGTAAAAGTTTCGTTCTGTTATACCGCTGATAAATACTGTAACCGGATTATCAATATTCAACAGGAGGCGTTCTGTTTAGAACGCCTCAGGCTGCTTTACGACCACGTTGCTGCTCCTGTTTGATCGTGGAATCTGCTTTCTCTGTTGCTTTTTTAGCTGCTGTGGTAATCTTTTCTCCCATTTTTTCAACTTTTTCGTGGGGTTTTTCTGATGGCTCTTTGGCCTCCTTTTTTATCTGTTCAGATGTAAGGCCCTGTTTACCAGATTCCTCATTAAAGGAGTGTACTGCTTCTTCTGCAACCCGCTTACCTTTCTCAAGCGTATGTTCTGTGCTTTCTTTGGCCTTTTCGAACAACTCGTGCGAAGATTTGCCGAATGCTCTTTTTTCAGTACTCGACTCGGGCAACAGTAAACCAGCAATCATTCCTGCGAACATGGCCGACAAACCTGACAATAAAGGATTGTCGTGAATAAATTCTTTAACCTTATTTATTGTTTCCCGTGAACGTTCTTTTGTCTGCTCTGTCAGATCGTGTGTTTTTTCCTGTAACTGCTCTCCCTTTTCTCTGGCAGATTCTTTTTTCTGTTCAAAACTTTCCTTAACAGATTCAGCCTTTTCCTGAAATTTTGCCTGGTATTTTTCTGCCTGCTTCTCTAATGTTTCCTTGCCGGATTCAAATCTCTGTTTTGCCTGCTCCATTCCTTCCTCAGTTTTGCGTTGTACAGTTTCAGTGCCGGATTGATATTTTTGCTTTGCAGATTCAATACCGGTTTTCGTTTTTTGCTGAAAAGTTTCTTTATCGGATTCCATTCCCTGTTCAACCGGTTCTGTTTCTTTGTATCGAACCGGTTCTGGTTCCCTGTATCGAATCGGTTCTTTTTCATATACAGGAATTCTGTGCTGTTTGCCATCCTGTTTCTGAATCTCCCACAGCATCCAGACCACTCCTGATGCTGCCAGAACAAGAGGCAGTTTGTTATTATTATATGCTTTTCTACTCTTGTCTTTATAATTGTTCACTATTCTTTTAGGGTTCAGCCTGTAAGCCAGAGCATCAATGAGCTTATCCATTTCGTCTCTGGTTTGATCTATATCGTGTTCGATTTCATCAGAATTTTTTGGCTGTCCGTCATTATTAACAGGAGCCCAGTTGCGTGAAGAAGCCTGTTCCCTGTTTTCTACATTAATTTCTCTTTCAGCCATTGCTGGTCCTCCTTAACTGAATGAATTGTTTTCTTTGGTGCCGGTGTTATTAAAGATATCTTTTTTATTGCTTTTTGTGCACCAATTCCCCCTACTGCTAAAACTATTGCTGCAACAATAAGCGGCATCAGCCAGGCAGATATCAGAGGAGATAATCCTATTGCGACAAGACCGGCGTATCCTAACAAGGTTATTGCTGCAAGCAGGAGAAGAAAGCCTGCGTATAAAATTGCAGACCATAGTAATAGAGACACAGAATTTTTAGCAAATACAGATGCTTTTTCACCAGTTTCAGCTTTCGCAAGTTCTATTTGCTGGCGAATCATAGTTACCATATTGTCACGTAAGTCTCTTATCAGGTCTACTACCGGTTCATCTTCAACCAATACCGATCGTTCCTTGAAATCCATATCAATCACCTCCCTGATCCTGATTTCAGAAATCTGGACAGGGCTGCACCTGCTACAAACATGCTCCCTACAGTTAAGTATGGATTACGCTTTGAAAAATTCTGAACGTCATCCATAATTCCTTTTGGATCCTTTTCATTAAAGTAGTCTTTCATGGCATCTACCCGTTCTGCAGCCATATCAGCCCATTGTGCAAATTTGTCATTTTGCTCATGAAGTTTGTCGGCAGCAGCATGAAAAGCATTTCCAAGATTTGACAATTCTTCAACAGTGGCAGTCTTGCCTGAATTTGCCAGGCGGTTTCCCTGTTCTCTTAGAGATTCAATATTATCGGATTTCGATTCCGATTGTGTTTTCCGGAATTCAAACTCGCTTCTATCCATATTCAAACTCCTTGAATAGATTCATAAAAATTGCGCCTGATTGCCAGGAGTTATTTAAAGAAAAAGAGAGTGGGGAAAGATATATGCGAAAAAATAAAAATAGCTGTACTCTATAACCATATTATAGCTTTCATTATTACTTGAGGTAGATCACAGCTCAGTTAAACCCAAAACATGTAATGAAAACAGGTATACTCAGAAAAATGTAAACTGGAGCATAATTTGCTCTATTCAATAATTTCTCTATTTAACAAAAGAGGAAAAATGGGTTCACGCTGTTTCATGATACTGGGTGTGTTGCTTGGGTTCTGTCTGAAAGCAGACTCCTTAATTTCAAATAAATATTCATTAAGTGAAATTCTGGCTATAGCGGATTCGTCAGGAAATATGCTCAAAATAATTGAAAAAAATGAACTGTCTGCAAGGGCTGAGGTTGACGCATATCGTTCAGAAGCCTGGCCATTAATACAGTTTTCCAGCGGGGTGTCTTATGTTAACCAGTCTTTAATAGGACAGGGTGCTGCAGATGCAGAAATTTCAAGAATTTTTGAACGGATAGACGGGTATAATTTAGATTGGAGTCTTTCTTTGGAACAGCCATTGTTAACTTTTGGGAGAACGTTGAATACCCTTAAGCTGGCTCGTCTCAGAGACAAGACAATCGGTTATTCAAAAAGGCTTCAGAGAGACTCATATTTTCTTGAAGTCGTACAGCAATTTATTTCTGCATTTATGGCACAGTATGACTATACCATTTATTCTGAATCCTTAAAACAATCCCAAAGAACGTATGAACGTGTTTATGTTGATTATCAGGCAGGTTTAGTCTCAAGGCGGGATCTGCTTATAATGGAAGCTGCAATGCGAAACGATCAGGCTAACCTGATTGAGTCTCGCAACAGAATGGAAACCGGGAAAAAACGATTGGCAATTCTTATCGGGCTGGAAAGCGATATGGATTCAATTTACTATGGGCAGAATGATCGTAACCTTTTCCAGATACCGGAAAACGGGAAGTATAATGGAAAAAGCCTGGAATTAAAAATAAAGGAGTTGGAAACAGAACAGAATGAGTATCAGAAACGATATGCCAGGGCAGAATTCTTTCCGTCAGTGAATTTAGCTGGTTCAATACAGAATAATTTTATTATTGTTGATACATCCGGTTTGACTGCAAAATATATCAAATTTCTTGGGGGTACGGGGACACCTGATGTAGACACGATGGTTTCTCCTTTCGGTGATAATCCGGGAGTATCCAGCTATTTTGATCCGGATTATTTCAGCTATTCAATAGGTTTGCGCATTAACTGGAATATTTTTGACGGTAAACGAACAATTGAGAACTATCGGAGGCTGAAATATACAATTGAGTCATCACGTCTTGAGCTTGAACAGATGACAAGAGAGTATGACAATGACCTAGCGGATGCAAGGGGAAATCTCGTAGCGCTTGACAGTATGACTACTGCCCTGAATCTTCAGTTTCAGGCTTCGGAAATGGCACTTGAACAGGCCGAAACTGATCTTCATAATGGTTTCATTGATGTAATAGACTATTTGAATACAATAGAAGAGTACAAGTCGTCATCACGCCAGCTTGAGCAGGTACGGCTTCAGTATCTGGTAACGGAAATACAACTGCGTATTGCTATGGGGTTTTCAGTATATGGCGAATAGGATTAATACAGTACTGATATTGATATTTATTCTTTTCAATTGTAATCAACAGCAATCGAATGGCCAAAAACAGATTCAGCAAAAGATGAGTGTGAAAGTGATTAAAATTGTGCCTTCCCAATTTGTCAGTAAGGGAATTTATTTTGGCAGGCTTGTACCATCATCTTCAGTAAAAATTATTTCATACACAGGTGGACGGGTTGAAACTGTAAAGGTACGTGAAGGAGATTATGTTAAAAAAGGTAATTCTCTTGCTGAAATTGATGCTGCCAAAGCGTTAACAATGTTCCAGACAACTGAGATTCAGGAGCGTATTGCCCTGTCTACTCTTGAACAGACCAGAATACATCTCAAAAATGGAAACGCATCACAGTTAAGAGTCGATGAAGCAGAAATGAACTATCTTAATGCTTCAAATAACAGAATAAATGCACATAGAAATTATCAGGGCGCTTTGGCAATATCTCCAATCAGCGGAATCGTTACCTCCAGATATATACAACAGTATGATGAAATTGCAGAAGGTACACATGTCTTTACTGTTTCAAAAATGGATGAAATGAAATTGAATATTGATGTTATGGAATCTGATGTTTATTATCTGGAAACTGGTACCGAAGCAAGATTGTCAATCGACATGATGCCGGGGAGAGAATGGACCGGAAATGTCAGAACCTTTGCAAAAGAAGCTGATGAAACGACAAGAGCTTTCAGAACTGAAATCTATTTTGATAATTATGACAGCGCGCTCAAACCGGGAATCACCGGCCGAGTAGAAATTGATTTACAACATTTCGACAGTGCAGTAGTTATACCGACTGAATTGATCACAATTCGGGGAATACAGAAATCTGTAATGGTCGTAAAACCAGACTGTAAGGTGGAACAGCGGTTTATAGAGACCGGCCCGAAATCCGATTTACTTACACTTGTTTACAGCGGTTTGTCTTTTGGAGAATTTGTCATTACAGAGGGATATAATATGGTTGGTGAAGGTGATGAAGTTATGATCGGTAATAACAGAAAGAATTAGAACCCGTGATAAGATTTGTAGTGCATAAGGCAGCTGTTGTTTTTCTGGCTTCTGCACTTATAGTTATTGCAGGTATATTCGCTTATATTAATCTTCCCAGAGAATCGGCACCCGAAATAGAACAGCCTTATATTTTTATTTCTACTGTATATCCGGGAGTTGGTGCAGCTGATGTAGAAAATCTTGTTACAGAGGTGATTGAAAATGAATTGAGCAGTCTTGATGGGTTGATCGAATTAACATCTTCATCACAGCAGAGTTTGTCATTTATCTTTTCCGAATTTTCATCTGATATTACAGTTGAAACTGCACTCAGACGGGTTCAACAGAGAGTAGACAGGGCAAGAGCCCTTTTACCGCAAGATATTGATGAACCGGTAGTGGAGGAGTTAAGTTCTTCGAGTTTCCCGATGCTGATTTTTACTCTGTCAAATCCCGGGGGGATCAGAATATTGGATCAGGCTGTAACAGATCTGGAGGAACAATTAAAAAGATTACGGGGTGTTCTTGATGTCGAAATAGATGGTAGAAGCGACAAAGAGATCCAAATCGAACTTAATCCGCAAAAAATGCATTATTACGGATTTTCAATTGACGATGTTACTGCTGCTGTACAGCAGGCAAACATTGCGATTCCAGGTGGTATATTAAAAAATGAGGCGAGAACATACACGATTTCTGTAAACTCGGAAATACGGGAAGCCACTTTGTTTGAAGATATTATTATAAAGTCAGGAGAGGTTAATGTCCCTCTTGGTCAAATTGCAAAGGTTTCTTTTTCATATGCAGATCCCCAGACATATTCACGTGTTAATGGCCAGCCGGCCATAACAATCTCAATTACAAAAAGAAGTGGTGAAAATATAATTGAAATTGTTCAAAGGGTCAGATCTCTGGTTGACAGCATTGCAACCAGGTTTCCTGAGAATACCAGAATTGATTATATCTACGATGAAACCGATTATATCAATCAGATAATCGTTGATCTTGAAAACAACATGTTTTCAGGATTCGTTCTGGTAATGCTCGTTACGATTTTGTTCCTTGGTTTTGTCAACTCACTGTTTGTATCACTCGCCATACCTTTTTCAATGCTTCTGTCTTTTACCATACTTCAGTCTCTGGAGATTACATTAAACATGGTAGTACTTTTCAGTTTGATACTGGCATTAGGAATGCTGGTTGATAACGGAATCGTAATTGTCGAAAATATTTTCCGACATGGAACCATGGGTAAATCGCAATCTGAGGCTGCAATAGACGGGGCTTCTGAAGTTGCTTTACCAATTATTACATCCACAATTACGACTTGTCTTGCTTTCCTTCCGATTTTATTTATGCCGGATGTTATGGGTGATTTTATGTCGTATGTTCCTAAAACAGTTATAATAGTACTCTTGTCATCATTGTTTGTTGCCCTGATACTCAATCCGGTTTACTGCTCACGTTTTTTGAAAGTTCGAAATGAAAAATCACAATCCAGGATAGCTGGAAATAACCGGTTTTATTTATGGCTTGTCAGAATTTATGAAAAACTGCTTATATGGGTTATCTCACATGTAAAAATCGTCTTTGTCTTTTCTTTTGCACTGGTTGTTACGGGTTTCATGCTATATTGGACCTTTGGAAGGGAAGCGATATTTTTCCCTTCGCTGGACCCTTCCGATATCATTATTACTGCAGAACTGCCACAGGGAACACCTTTGGAAAAAACTGATATTGTCGTACGAAAAATTGAAAAGGCTGTTAGAAATGTACCTGCTTCAGTTAAAAATATTCAGGCGGTTTCGGGCAGGGCTGGTGATGGTGATTTTTTTTCTGGTGCTGGAGAAGAATACAACAAAGGATATGTCAGACTGTCACTGGAACCTTTTCAGGATCGCACAATTAAAGGAAGAACTACAGTCCGGGCACTTAATGATAGTCTGTCAAATTTTACAGGTGCGCAGATCAAAATCCTGGAACAGGAGGCCGGGCCCCCTTCTGGTAATGATATTTCTTACGAGA
This sequence comes from Chitinispirillaceae bacterium, assembly GCA_035306725.1. Classification (GTDB taxonomy): domain Bacteria; phylum Fibrobacterota; class Chitinivibrionia; order Chitinivibrionales; family Chitinispirillaceae; genus JAAYEB01. Next base: position 8,723 of record DATGNN010000390.1, read on the forward strand.
TTATTGGTGATGATTATGAAATCATAGGATCATATGCCGATACCATTTTAGCCTATCTGAAAAATATCAAAGAAATTCAACTTGTCGAAACCAATTATGAACCTGCAAAACCGGAGTTGAATATATTCGTAGATCGTAAAAAAGCAGCCTTTTATAATTTATCCATACAGCAGATTGCATCAGCGATTCGCACTGCTGTTAATGGAAACGAAATAAGTAAATTTCGTGTTGGTGGAGATGAATACGATGTTGTATTGAGGTATTGTAATCCATTTAGGTCTTCAATTTCAGATGTTGAATATCTGAATGTGGTTGATAATGATGGTGTAAATATCCCTGTAAGTTCAGTTGCCCAAATATCCGTTTCTTCATCAACAGGAACAATACGTCATCGGGATTTACAGCGTTCGATAGGTGTATATGGGGATTTTTATCCTGAAATACCAAATAAAACCGAGATACAGAATGAAATTGATACTTTCGTACATGGGATTGAAATGCCTCCCGGATATGAAATTGTTGAGGGAACCGGATTCGAAATGCGCCAGGAAGCATCCGGATTTCTTGTTCAGGCATTTATTGTAGCTGTGTTTATGATATCTTTGGTTCTGGTTGCTCAATTCAATTCCATCGGACAACCTGTAATTATACTGGTTTCAATATTACTGTCTTTTGGTGGAGTATTCTGGGGATATTTACTGACAGGCATGAACTTTGTCGTCATTATGTCTGGAATTGGTTTAATAGCTCTGGCTGGTGTTGCTGTTAATAACAGTATTGTACTGGTTGATTACACCAATAAACTGATAGGGTGGGGAAGGCCGGTTCAGGAAGCAGTTATTGAAGCTGGAAAAACACGTATGCGTCCGGTCCTTCTTACTGCTCTCACAACGGTTCTGGGATTGTTGCCAATGGCTTTTGGAGTCAGCTTTGATATTCATCCTTCATCATTGGGAATACAGATTGGATCGGAAATGTCTGAATTCTGGACTGTTTTTGCCTGGACAATGATTTACGGATTATCATTTGCAACTTTTATGACCCTGATTTTGATTCCTGCCATGTTGTCGCTTTATTTCAAATGGATACCTCCCAAAACTGATAATGCTGAATAATAATCCTAAATCGGGGTTGGAATCGATTTCTGAATTTTCTTATTCTATGATTCGATACCGATAGCGCCCCCGAATACCGACCCCGAAGGAAATAATTACAATGTTTTTCACAGCTTTCATTTTCCTGTTCCCCAATCGGGGTTGGCACTCTGAGCTCTGGGTCGGAATCGATTTCTGAATTCATTTCTTGTGGGTATTGGGTAATATCAGGGAAAAAAGTAATTCGATAATTACATGACACGGGGGGGGGTTATTTGTCTGATTCAGGTTTATTCAGGGTAACCGATTCCAGCAATTCCTGAAGGTGGAGGTATTCCTGTTTAATTCTTTCATAATGCCTTGATACATCATTCCACGAAATGTCATCAGAATTCTCTACTCTTTGAAGGATCTGCTTTAACAATTGGTATCTTTTCATTAGAATCTCCATTTTGTCGGGAATTTTCTTGTTTTCTTCTGTCTTCTGTGGAGGAGCGTAAACGCAGTAACTCAAACCATCCTCAGTGCGTCCTTCCCAGTATTTTCCATTTTTCTCCAACTCTTTATAAGCGTCATCAGCAGGATCATATCCGAATTTGAGTATTTTCTTATATATCTGAAGAAAATCATTCTCTACATCCATAATAAACTCTTATTTTTGGGGTGACTATTTTCGGGTAAAAGCTCTTCTTAATATTATAGAAAAAACTGTTCCTGTATTGCCGTTAATAATGAAAAAGATCCTGACCCTTGGGCACCAGGATCGTGGTAATTGAGGCATGATTGAGATACAGCAGTTATTGGGGTAATGAAAGTAATAGAAATTTTTAAATAAAAAACAGGCATGGTAATTGATGGATAAATATCATGGATGAGTAAAATTAAACCGTAGAAGTTTCCAGAACAATTTAAGAATATGGTTACACTTGTCCTTAACAAATCGGTGAACAGGTGTCCCTGAATCTTATTCGCAGGGCAGAGATTGTTATGAGTTGGGTTTTAAGGGCATTTATTATATAGACCCGTTGGTTAAATGGGCTTAAAAAAGGAGTTTGCCAGACTCTCGTGATTTCCTGAACCCCGAAGAATAAGAATCGGCAGACTGTTTTGTAATTTATTTTGGACAAAAGTGAAATAAGGTTTTTCTAACTTCGGAATAATTTTTTCAAATCTGGAATTTTGACATAACCAGATTTGTTCTGAAATTTGAAAATAATGCCGTATTTTTAAATATATTCTAGACAGGATCTTCTATGGGACTCATTGGTAATGCGGTTAAACCCCAAAAGACTAAAAAATTCCTGTATTCAGAACTGATTCCTGGAACTGTAAATTCGGGCAGATTTGTCCGTACCTTTGATGTTGTCATTGTCGGGGGTGGTGTCTGTGGAGCTTTTCTTGGATACTGTCTGGCAAAGCAAGGTTTACAACCGGTTGTTTTTGACTGCCGGAATTCCGGTAATACAAATTGTGGCGGAATCATTTCAAATCTTGCCTTAAAAAAATTTTCACTTCTTGAAGGGTTCTTGTCACTTGAACACAGAAATGATAATGAATATCACCTCATTTCTCCATCAGGTAAAAAAGTTGTTTATAGGACAGAGTCAAACAAAAAACTTGTTTCATTCCTGCCGGATAATCTGAACCGGTATCTGCTTGATTCTGCAATAAGATGTGGAAGCAAGTTTATACCCGAAAAAGTTGTTGATATCTACTCTGAAAAAGGACTCTGGAAAATAAAAACAGATTTCAGAACTATAAGGGCACGAATAATTGTTGGGGCTGATGGTGTAAGAAGTCTGGTGAGAAAAACTGTTTATGGGCCGTTAAACAGAGAGGATCTGTCTATTGGATTTGGATATCTTGTGAAAGGTTTTCCGGAAAAGAGATTTATAAAAAGATTTCTAAAAAACCGGACTGGTTATCTTCGGATAAATGATCTTGGCAAATGCAGCAGTATAGGCGTGGTAGACAAACTATGTAATTCTGGCGGATTAAAAACTGAACTTGATACTATTATTAAACAAGAGTTGCACAGGCTCAGGCCATTTAGGAAATGGAGCACTCTGATCCCTTCACCACAAAGTGCAGATTTTTTTAAACAATCCTGTGCCGGTAAGAACTGGCTGCTTGCAGGAGACGCTGCGGGGCATGTAAATTTCCTGACAGGTGACAGCCTGCTTTATGCACTCTGGTCTGCAGAACTTGCAGCACAGGCAATTATAATTGGTGATTTGAGATTGTTCGATTCCTTATGGAAACAGGAATTTGGTAATGAACTGATAAAAGCTGCTCTTAACCGGAAACTGTTTGAAAACAGGAATCTGCTCGAAACACTGATCGCTACAGCCCAGTCAAGCAACACTCTTTCAGATATTCTGTTTCAGTTCTTTGCAGGTGATGAAAAAATCGGAGCAGTTAAAAAAAGATTTCTGGTAAAGCTGCCAAAAATCTTTTTTGAAAGTGCTGTACTGTCGTTACCAGGAAAGATTAAAAACTGTTTTTAATAAATCTTAATTGATTTAATAGTTTACACAAAGATAATGTTTACCAAATTATGCAAAAAAGGTGCCTTGTCACGGTCTTTTATGTAACGTAAAATTTAACCGGATATGATTGATAGTAAGATAAATAATCAGCAAATGACAAAAGCCGTTATGGATTGTCCGGATTTTCAGGTTAGCAGTTTTTGAATATTGGAAATCGCAGTTATTGATTCCTTTAATTTTGCAGCCGGTTTCCCGCCTTTTTCCATTCGTTCTTTAATTGCGATTTCCTTTTTCTTTACGGCTTCATCAAGAAATATCGAGAATTTATCATACCGTTCAGAAAGTGTATCGCTGATCTTATCAAATGCAGATTTTATTTCCAGTTCAAGATGTTCTTCAAGGGTTTCAGTGTTTTTAAGTACAATCCCCTTGATCTTTTCTGTAAAGTATTGTTGCAAACGGGCAATTCGCGACTGACGATTCCTGAAACGATCTGTCCACCTTCTTTCCAGACTCAGTTCGGATAACGCATTTTCCGGCTGCCAGGTGCGTTCTGTTGAAATTTCCATGTTTTCAATTTTGTCGTGAAATTCAATGGCGTTAATTTCTGGATCATGAACTGCCTTGTTAAATGTCTCGAAAATCCGGTCGAATTCATGTAAATGAAACTGTATGGCCTTTCGCAGTGGTTTATTGACTTTGTTGATAAGTACTGTCAGGGTGTTTGAAAGATTATCGTTTGTAATACGGTTAAGTGCTTTTGCAATACTGTAAATTGATTCCTGGTTTCCTGAAACGTTTGTCAGGAGCGAAACAAGAATGTCGGCAAGGTGCCCAATAATGATTTTTTGTTCTGAGGATATCTGTTCTTTTAGAAATTTCTGGATTGCTTCTTTTTCAATATTGATCAAAGAGATATCTTTATCAATTGATATTCGTATTGAATCAAACTGGTTCAGTAATTCCTGTTTTTCGCTTATGAGCAACTGAACCGGAATCTGATGATTGTCTATTTCCTTTTGCAGGCAAGTACAGATCCCTCTCAGCGCATCTTCCAGTTTATCATTCAAACCTTGTGAAAGAGTAAAGTATTTCTCTCTGATCAGAAAATCAAATATCTCTTCACGTACTTTTTCCATTCCGCTGTTGGTCCAGTTGAAATCTGTTTTATCCTGTTTTAAAGCTTTTTCACCATTTAATGCACAAATCCTGAATAAAGGAATGTTTAAAGGGTAATCCAGTTGTTTTACAAGTATTTCACGTATGAATTGCTCTATTTTGTCCAGCTCTAAATTGTCAAGCAGATCAATTTTGTTAAGAATGAAAAAGATTCGCGGTACATGTTTGTTTACCTGTTTGAGAAATTCAATTTCTGTTTGAGTCATCGGTGGATCTGCGCTTACAAGAAATATCGCAGCATCACATTCCGAAAGTGCATCAAGTGCAGAGCGTGTATTATGGATGTATGTTGATCCAAAACCAGGAGTGTCAATCAGCACTGTGCCATTTTCAAGAAGCGGACTCGGGCAGTTAACTTCAACATTTCTGACACACAATTCATTTTTCGGATTGTTCTCCTCAGCTACATACCTTATAAGTGTGGAACTTATTGCCTCAACAGAATGTGTAATTACAAGATCCGGATTATTATTCAAAAATTTTACCGTACACGACAGGTTATTGGCATAAGTGATAAATGTGGGTACGGATGTAATTGGGAGTACTGATGTAGGAAGTATGCGAAATCCAGTAAGTGCATTAATAAAAGTACTTTTTCCACGATTGAACTGGCCCAGGATCGCAAGATGAAGTCTACCGTATGAAAGACGGTTTTTAAGCTCCATGATTTGGGTAATAAATGGTGAACAGGATTCGGGAAGGTTGTTACATTGCTTGAGCGCATTATCAATAATCTGATCTATTGATAATGGTTCATTTTGGGAAAAAGAAACCGGTAGATCTGAAGTATTTGGCAGCGAATCTCTGTTTATCACACTCAAAGTCGATTGAAAAATGGCCTGAAATATATTTTTTCGTTACTTACTCAACACCAAAAAATATTTCAGGGGAGTAAGGATGGCAAAATCAGAACAATTAATATTCCATCAGAGGTGATTTGTGATTGTTCCTGAGGCAAAAGCATCCGAGGGAATCTGTTCATGATGTCACTATTCAATGATATCTGATAGTTGCATTGTAAAGAGCATGGTTTCACCATGCAGTTCGTTGGTAAAATCATCCGGGCTGGGTAAAGGTAAAATGGATCGTTGACCTGTTTACCCATTTTTTGACTGCTGCTGTTAAATGTTTTTTCAGAATATCCCGTATTACTGGTGTAAGAAAGAGAAAACCAGTGATATCAGTAATCAAACCGGGAGTAATCAGAAACAGGGATGCTGTTAGAATGAACAGACCATCAATAAGATTTTCCGCAGGGAAATGTCCCATACTGAGACTTTGACGTATTTTCCACAAAGTGTCTGTTCCTTGTCGCTTTGCCAGTGCTGCTCCGGTTACTGCTGTTAATACTACTATCAGAACTGTATTTAAAGCTCCGATGTAAGTACCGATTTTTACAAGTAAAAGCAGTTCTGCCAGAGGTATGATCGTAAATATTAAAATCAGTTTAAATATCATATTATTCGGTCAAAATTCCTGAATTTTTTATTCTTCTTAATTGTTTAAACCCGGGACACACCATTCTGATATTTTCTGTTTTGCTTAAAATGCATGACAGACATCCGGATTTTGGGATTAAAAACATTACGGATTAACTTCAATATAATTGCTCAGCAGTTAAAAATCACAAAATCCCTCCCAAAAAAACAGAAGACTCGTAATCAGGAGTGTTTTTGAGGCAATAGATGGATGTTCCCGTAGAGAACAGTGGTCACAATTGTGAAAAAAAGTTCTTTATTACGAGTCCTTCCTGCAATATAAAATCAAACCGGAGATTACCGATTCAAAATGGATTCCAAATATTTTATTTAAAGTTTCTGGAATAAGGGATGGGCAGCAGAGTGAAAAAAATCTGGCAGCAGCATCTGATATTAAATTCAACTACCAAAATCTGCTTAATTATTGTATAGTTTATACTAAGATACCTGGTTTAATGAACTAAACAATCTATGTAACCATTAAATCTGTTTTGTTGGTTTTATGCATCCTCAAATTCATATCTCAAAGTCAATATTTAATCCTGTAAGTTTAATCGGGAAAGAAATAGGGGGATATACAATTATTCAGATGCTTGGCAGGGGGGCAATGGGAGCTGTATTTATTGCTTTCCAGCATTCATTAAAGCGTAAGATTGCTGTAAAAATCTATCCAAAAAAGGGTCCTGTTCCTGATACCGGTATCAGATTTCGTGATGAAGCAGAGACGGTTGCAGTACTGAATCACCCAAGCATTGTACCGGTTTTTGATATGGGAGATACTGGAGATTTGTTATATATATCGATGCTGTTGGTTAAAGGTGAAGATCTGGATTCAATAATTCAACGGTATAATCGTCATCCGGTATCGTCAAAAAAGTTTATTCCTGTTGATAAGTGTATCCGTATATTTGAAAATATTCTTGATGCACTTTCGTTTGCGCATGAGGAGGGTGTAATTCATCAGGATATAAAGCCGGCTAACATCCTTATTGAAGAGCGTGGGCAAAGGCCGTATCTGGCTGATTTTGGTATTGCACGTACCGAATATACCGAAGATTCCCAGGAAGGTGTTGTTTTTGGAACACCGATTTATATGTCGCCCGAACAGATGCTTAACAAGAATGTTGATAACAGATCTGATATCTATTCTGCAGGTATGGCTTTTTATGAAACTGTAGCAGGAAAATTACCGCTGCGGGTTAGAACAATCGAGAAAATATTGATGGCAAAAATAAATGATCACGATTCACTTTTTACCTGTTTACCTACACAATGGAGATCACATATTGATAAAGAACTTGAGAGAATAATATGTAAAGCAATTTGTGCCGTTCCTGAAAAAAGATACCAGAGTGCAGCTGCTTTTCGTGATGATCTTCACTTTTATTACGAAAGACGATGCAAAAAGGCATAAGGGGAGTAAATATGGGTTCGGGACTGGATCAGAAAAGAGCAGATCAACTTGCCCGTTTGTTTAATGTTGCATTCAACAGTGCTGGTCTTTATGGTGGACAGCATCCTACTACAACCAGAAATGTTGTTCCACTGTTTGATGCAATTAAAGAAATGCACCACACCATGCCCGCACTTTCCTTTATTGTTGACCGTGGGAGCCTTTTTATTGAGGATGCATGCGTAAACAAGATGGTGAATCCCAAACGGATTATAAGTCAATTTGCAAAAGCAGGACTTGAATCGGTTACTTTCGAACAGGGCATTCAGTTATCAGAAGTAATAACATTCATAAGTTTGTCTGGTGATAATGTAAATACATACAGAATTGATGAAATCGAACAAAAACTTGCAGATGCAGGCTGTACAAAGGTAAAACTCAATTATGTTCGTTTTGATATGGTCATGGGTGATCAGGTGATTGTAGATTCAGGCTGTAATAATTCGAATCAGAATAGTTGTTCCTTCAAAAATGAAAATGGTCAAAAAGTTATTCATGATACTTCACGAAATATAAGCGAAATTTTATCACTTGCCCAGTTACTCGAAAAACCGCAGGAGACAGCTCAGAAGCTGTCTCAAACCTTATCGGAACTTAAAAATACTACTGAGGTATCCGATATTTTTTCAGATATTAAAACAGGGCTCAACAACATGTCCTCATCTTCTCTGGAAACTCTGCTGGGATCGATTTACCAGCTAAAATCGGATCTTTCGGAAGCGATAGAGGTTCAGAAACTTACGGGTAACATAATATCCGGCAGGGAAACTGTGTCGAAACAGTTTGATGAGCTGAGCTGTGAGGTTATTGTCAAGCTTATTCTTCAGGAATATAAACAGGGTATACAGTCTCTTAAAAGGCTTGCTCAGATCATTCGGAGAATGCTTCCGGACCACTCTGAGCTCAAAATGTATTTACCTAAAATGAAAGAAGCGTTGTTGGCGGGTGGAATGCCTTTGCATAATTATCTTGAGCTGCTTCGTCTGCTAAATATTGAACTGGAGGGCGAGCGTCTGGCCGGATCATTAAGTGAAGCTGCCGGGAGTATCGGGGTTACAGAAAAAGAGCTCATAGCAGCAATTGAAGCTCAACCGCAGGAAGCTGCCAGATTAATATATCTTGCTTCGGAAATCAGAAAAAGCTCTACAGATGATGATACACAGTTGTCAAATCTGCTTGCAGAGTATGTTGAAAAAGTAAGTACAGGCATTGCAGTGGGATTTAAAGGAGTATCAGGTCCCCAGGGAAGTAAAACTCTGAGAAAAGCATTGATGCAGCTCGAGAAAAAACTTGTCGATCAGCTTAAAAAATACGGAGTTGATGAAAAAATACTGTTTAATATAACCAGATCATTATCAAGCAGGTTTGAATCTGTTTTTGATAATGCAGCTTCAAAATGGATAAGACGCTCTTTGCTTCAAGCTCCCGACAAGTTTGTTAGTAACCTTGCTGTATTTCTGGAAAATGAAAATGAAATATCCCGCTATCAGAATTCACTTAGTGAAGTACTTGAGTCGAAAAATTACTCAAAAGAGCAGATAGATCAGTTTATCAAAACAGTTGCCCAAAATGTTTCAGACAAAAAAGTGGTCACTTTACCGTCGGGAATACTGTCTTCAAATAACATCATTTTTCTTCTCGACCGTGAAATTAAACAAAATCAAAGGTATAAAACGCCATTTTCAACCATTGTGATTTCAATCAAAAAGTTAGTTGATGAAAAAAAACAGGAAGTTGTTGCAGATAAACTGCGGATTCTTTCCCAAATCTTTATAATTACAAAAAAATTGCTGCGGGATATCGACCTTATAGGTTCTCTGGATGATCTGGGTAAAGAATCCATCTTTATTCTCCTTTCAATGACCGATCCGGATGGGGCAAGGGTCGTAAAAAGAAGAATTTACGATAAGGTAACTGCCAGAAAATTCAGTATCGGAAAAGAAAAAATTTCTATAGATCTCACAATCTCAATTACTTCTCCGCAAAATGGGATAAAGACTTACCATTCCTATCTTGATCTTGTCCGTAAAAATCATAAGGAATCCCAGAAAATAGAATCATATTAATTATTTCTGCTGGTTTACTGTAATCACATTACTTTCTTTTGTCATTCTACAAAAAGGTAGATGTATTCAGAAAGAATACGCTAAAGTTATCTGCATAGTGATAACCTTTCCACGAATAGTTATATTAATAAATAGATCGGGACTAAAGAAAGGAAACGATAAAATGAAGCACAATAAGGTTATTAATTTGTTTCTTGTTATTATTTGCGTATCTGCTTGCTTACCTGCAAAACAAAAATCCAAGATGATCAATCTTCCCCAAATCGATTACCAGGGTATTGTAGTATCAATTGAATACTGTCCGGATTCACTTTATGGTTGTGAAATTTATGAAGGAAGCGATATCAGATATTGTTTTAATAGGTCCGCTTTTTATAGCATTACTTTAAACAATGCATTTGTATCATTGACCGACTCTTCTGATACAACGTTTCTAAGCTATATACAAACCGGCAAACATGAGTCTTATGTTACCCGATTGTCTCCTCGAGAAGAGGTGGAATTAATAAAACCGGGGGATACTCTAATAGTCATGGGTTACCGTATGAGTGGTGATGAATTTGCCCAGAGTTATTCCTTCGACAGCCTGAGAATAAGCCGCCAAACCAGCAGGGTAACACATAACAACCCAAAAATTAATAAAAAGGTTTCGGATCATGCCGGTGTTGTAGTTATTAATGGCGGGACTCAGTCCGTATTCAGGAATCGTGGTTCTGATTATTATACGATTTCCGGTAAAAGGATAAATTCAGTCAGAAAAAATGCAGGAATTTTCATAACAGACCAGATCAGATCAAAGCATTAAACCTAAAAAGCTGTATATACAAAGATTTATTGTTATTTTCACGGTTATTTTCGGATAATTTTGACACCCATTTATCCGAAAATTATATTTAAAAACTTATTTTGATCTCATTTTTCGGGAGGAAATATATGTCTAAAACTTGCGAAGTGTGCGGTAAACATCCCCGTTCGGGAAACACTGTCTCCCATGCTCACAATGTGAGT
>DATGNN010000391.1:0-3823 GCA_035306725.1 Chitinispirillaceae bacterium
CAGGTAAACAAAATCCTGGAGTATATCGACCGTCATGGTGTAGTTGACAAGGATTCCATCATGCAGCGAAAACCTAATGTCAAAAAAATCCGGACACGAAAACGGGCTCCAAGAATCACACTCGATCTTCATGGAATGAAAACCATTGAAGCGCAACAAAAGATAAGGTTGATAGTCGAGAATTGTAGAAATAAAGGAATCAGGGAGATCCTGATAATTCATGGCAGGGGTTTTCATTCCGATCCCAATGAAGGGCCGGTGCTTAAAAAACTGGTCAGGGATATGCTTGAGAATGAATTAAGATCTTGGGTGCGTAAATTCCAGACTGCTGTTCCATGTGATGGCGGGGAGGGGGCAACACTGGTGTACTTACGTTAACAAATCCGTTCTGTCGGCGTTTTTACCGCCATTCGTTTCTCTTGATGTCTGTAATACATCTTTCACCGCTTCCGTCCGTATTTATCCGAAACAGTTTTCTTTTATCATTCCTGTATTTGCGTGTAAACAATATTTCTTCAGATCCTCCAATAACGATACCTTCCGGATCAATATCATCGTATATTCCTGATTCATTACTGGTAAATTTTCTGAAACGGTACGCTTTTGTGTCCACTCTGGTCAGGAATTTATTACTGATACCGTTAGAGTAAACAATCGTACGTGAATCTGAAAGCCAGCAGAAACTGTTAATTTCTGAATTGGTTGTAATCTGCCTGTGTTCACCTGTATTGCGATCGAAAATCCACAGGTCAAGTTTACCGCCAAAATTTGCCCTGTCGGAAAGGTATGCTATTTTTATGTTATCCGGACTGAATGAAGGGGCTGTGTGGATACCGTTTACGTCTGTGATCCGGATCGGGTCTTCTCCATTGAAATTTGTAAGGAAAATATGACTAATTCCGCCAGAATCGGAGCAGAAAACCATACGTGATGTATCATGGGAAAAGTTCATGCTGTGCTCATCCGATCCTTTCCAAGCAACTACAGGTATGGCATGTCCTCCGTCTGCTCTTACCTTGAAAACATCGGTTTCGTTTTTATCGCATGACAATGAACCGGAGAAATAAACCCATTTGCCGTCAGTAGAAAAAACTGTCTGCGTTGCATGAATGCTGTCTATCGAAACTTTTTTTCCGGCGTTGATCAGATCATGTATTACCAGTGTATGGCACTCTGTGTTTTTTTCTGTATAGGCAACTTTTGATGAAACGAAGGATACCGAAACATTGGAGCAATTGATGTTTTTGGGTGACAAACGAAAATCAGCCTGTTTTTTGGGTAGTTTCAGATAAATGCCATTATAACGATCCCTGTCCGACTGAAAAACAAAAGCTCCTTCAGAATTTTCCCGGTTTAGTTTCATGTCTGTAATTCCATGTTTTTCCAGTTCAATTTTGACACTGATATTGTCTGCGAGTTCTTTTATCACCGGATCGGATTGAATGTCTGATGTGATCGGGATAAGTTTGTTTTCTGCCGAAATCAGTTTTTTCTGTTCATCAAAACGCATAATGAGATTACCGGCATATTTCCCTTCTTTCCCGCAAGAAAGTAAAATGGTATTTCCGATTTTTACAGGTGATACAAAGTGATGGTCGAGATTGCTGCATAAGATAATGTCTGCATTTTGCAGATGTGGTGCAGCTTTGCGGATATTTTCCCACGAACTGTTGGTTACTGCGATACGCAGGGCACATGAGAGTGCTTGTGGTGACTTAAGTTTATTTTGATCAAACCGGGCAGGATCATCAGACAGGATGTTATCTGGCAGCAATGCAACGTAAATCCGGTATTTGTCTTTTTCAAGCACAGTATATTCCTTTTGTGGTTTACTGTTATGTATAATTGAACTTTTGGCATTCAGGTTCAGGAGACTGGAATGCAGAGCTGGAGCGATATGGTTAACATCCGCAACAATGGCATCAAACTCCATATATTCATAATAGGATTTTACCAGTTCAATTCTTGATGGGTGAGGGTTAAAGGAGAGTGGATTCCCACTTTCAATGGTAAATGATACCGGAAACTGATTGCGGATATTTTTAACTGCTGTTGCCAGCCGGTCTATGCCGCCGTAATCATCAGGTTTTGTGGAGGGAATAAGTTGCCCTCTGAGATTGCCGGTGTAAATAAGGGCGATCTCCTTTTTTTCGTTTCTGAGTATTTCGGAATTAATCCTGTGTAACAGGGTATGTGCTTCCCAGAGATTGGGATCGAGCCGGATCGCTCTTTTCAGATACAGGGTTGATGATCCGTATCTGTTTTTCCTGAAATGTTTGAGTGCGATATCGAAATAATCTTTTGCAGTTCTGGGAGAGATCTCTTCAAGCTGGATTTTCATGGTTGTAGACCAAACTGAACCTAACTCTCTGGATTGTGATCTCCACCCTGCATCAATACCATAAATACCTTTATGGAATCCGATACCCAGCCCTAATCCGTCAGGTGAAGGAGAGGTGCCGAAATCGTGGTCATAACCTGCTCTGAAATAAAAATACCTGGCAGCTTCAATCTCGGTACTGATACCTGCGGATAATGGGTAATCTGCTGTTTTGTTTAATCCGATACCGATATCAAAATTGAAAAATGAGGTTAAAGGAAGGGTTGAGGGTAGTGGTGAAAACAGCATCGAGATTCCTGTTTCGAGGGGGAGGTGTTCTCTGGTTGTTCCATAGGAAATTCCGGGACTGAAATTAGCGCAATAGATTCTGGAACTGATCCATGGGGTGGTGATAAAGAGAAGATCAAAAGTACCATTTACGGTTCTTGCGGAAATGTGGTCAAGACGACTTTCGATATATGAGACTGCGAGTCCGGCATTGATTTTTTTGTTCAGGAATGACCTGGCGAAAGTGGCACCTGCAGAGAATTCAACCATTTTTGGGCTTGATGGTTGTTCATTGATATCCCTGGCATCATTTATTGAACCAGGAGTAAAGACCTGTGTAAAAAAGCCGTAAGTACCGATATCCAGAACAGGGAACAGGGCTGCTCCATACTCTTTTCGAAGCCCGAAGAGCCACTCTGTGTGGTTGAGGGCGAACATGTATCGGTCGAAAAGGGCAGAATTAGCAGTAAAAAGGGGCAAATCTGTTGCATCCATTGAGCCCGGTGAAGAGGCTTTGCCGCGTGCAATATTTACGGCAGAAACGGGAATAGTCAGAAAATTGCATGTTGTATGACCACTGTTTTTACCATAAATATCGGTCAGCCAGCGAAAATATGACGCTGAGGAAATGGAAATTACGGTTAACAGGATCAACAAGATGATATGAAACCTATTCTGCATTAAAATAAGATTATCATATACTGCCGATTTTTTCCATAAATAACATTCGAGGTGGAGATAGGGAACAGGGTGGGCAGTGAGATTTAAGGACTGGGAAAAAAAAGTCTAAGAATAAAACCCAAATCGCAACAGGAAAATGTCTGAACCTCTGATTGTACCTGATTAGGATGATTAAAACAATGATTGATTTTTTTGATTATTTCCGATTTCCTGTAAACAGAACTATACACAGGTTGCCACACGCCCACAATATCAATATATTGTTCTATTCCTGTTTCGTATTTCGAGTTTTCCTAATCGTTTTGTTTCGAATTTTTATTAGCTGCTGCGGGGGACGTGTGCGCTCGGCGGACATGATGATTCTCTGTAAATTCATTATTTCTTATATAAAAAAATTTTTAAGAGTGGTAGTAAAAATTAACTATACGGGCTTTCGCGCCCGGACGACGAGTTCCTTTTTCCAGGGCAAAAAAGGAACCAAAATGCCCTGGGAGCGGCCATGTTTCGCTAATCACCTGCTAATAAAAATAGTAA
>DATGNN010000392.1:0-18488 GCA_035306725.1 Chitinispirillaceae bacterium
TATTAAAGGTAAAAATGGAAACACCGCGAATCGAAATAATCACAAAAAAGTCTGTCTACAGGTTTCCGCTTGACTTTAAATATCAGGACAAGGGCTATCACAGCGGAGTCCGCAGTTTCGGCTCATCGCGTAATAACGGGACCCGTTTCCATGCCGGCTGCGATCTTTACGCGCCTGTTGGCAGTAAAGTATACGCAATGGATGATGGAATTTTTATAGATTACTACCATTTTTATGGGCAAACTTATGCAATGGAGATAAGACATGGTAAAAGAATAATCCGATATGGTGAGATACAGCCACCGAAAGATAAACACGGTTATGAATTTGACATACCTCCTGAAAGTGTAAGAAAAGGTTTTAGGTTCAAGGAAGAAGCAGAAATTAAAAGAGGACAGCTTATTGGATATGTCGGACAGCTTCGATTTATCAACAAAGTAACAGGTGTTCATGAAAATTATAAATTATCCATGGTTCATCTTGAAATGTACAACGGCGATTGTGGTGGTATTTTAACACAAAATAATTGGGTATATTCACACATAAAAGTTTTGAATTATTCGCGTCGAAGCGATCTTTTAAACCCAACTGAATTTTTAGATAATTGTATTTCGGAATAGAGGTAACAATGATAATTTTTAAAAAGTTTGCAATGTTTTTTCTGATCATGTCTTTAATTTTTATTACTCAATGCAATGAAGAACATAAATGTGAACTAACCGGAAAAGTATACGATGATTACACTGATATTGATCCGGATTTAATCGTAGGTCAAGTTGTCTCAAATCATTGGAATCAGAATTACGGTGTTTTCTCCGCTGGAAAAAAAGATGATGATAATTTATGGTACATATTTTTTAGTTTCAGAACAAAAAATTCAAAGAATGACAAAATTGTTCTTGACACTTTAATAATAGACATGACTCAATATAATAAAAATAAACTGGTATTAAATTTTATGGACTGCAATTATAAAGATTATAACTATAACATTGTCGCAATCTATGATCGTTATTCCAGAAGTTCTGTCAGAACCATTGCCAAAGCCTGGGCTGCGGATACAAAAAAGAAACGGTTTGTTGAGTTAGACCCGGATTCTGTTACATGCATGTCTGAATATGAACTTTATGGAGATGAACCCTGATAAACAGTGCTTTTCCTGTTAAAGTCGAATGGTTTTGAAATTCATAAAAATTACTGGAAAAAAGCTAAAGTTATGGGGTTAAAGCATGGATTCAATTATTTGATTTTTTCATTACCGAACCTCCAATAACAACGTTTTTTTTCGAATCTTTTGCACTATTATATTGCAATTCCCCAGCCAGCAATTATTTTATTGATAATAAAATAATACCCATTTATTAAAACCCGAAATATGTCACACCGAATTATTATAATATTATTACTTCAATATGCCGTAGCTGTTGCCGAAACAATACCTGGCGGTCAGATTGGTAATATGACACTTACCGAAGATAACAGTCCGTATATAATCACGAAAGATCTGACTGTTCCAAAGAAAAAATCACTTACCATAAAACAGGGAACCGTTCTTCTTTTTCATAATTTCACCAGTCTGAATGTTGAAGGAAGTCTTCTGGTTGAAGGCACAACTGAAAAGCCGGTTATCTTTACAAGTATAAACGACAATCAATATAATACCAAAGCAGATACTTCTGCAGCCCCTTTCGACTGGAATGGAATCTTTATTGCCTCAGGCAGCCACAAGGTAAAACTTTCATACTTTGAGATCTCTTTTACCGTATATGGCCTCAAATGTCAAAATTCGCATATTTCAGTTAAACAAGGAAAATTCAAACAAAACGGCCAATTCCATTTTACCATTAATGGCCAGATTCAAATGGTAACAGAAGGAATTCCTTTCAATTACAGCGATATCGCTGAAAACAATCAAAAACAACAAAAAAGAGGCATTCTTAAAAAAGCTTTACCTGCAGCACTCTGTATAACAGGCATTTTAACCGGCACAGGCGCAGTTATCTCTTTTAAAAAAAAGTATAAAGCCAACAGTGAATATCTCAAAGCTGACGACCAGATAGAAATAGATCGTCTGGCAAAGGAAAAATCCACTGCCCTGAAAAAAGGTATCATTTATTCAAGCTCAACAGCACTTCTTTTACCTGCCTCGGTGATTACATATCTTATAATTAATAAAACAAAAAAGGATAATGAAAACGCACTCAATAAAAGACGGCCTTCAATGTTGCTTTCTCCTCCATTTTGAAGGGCATTCAACAGGGTTATCCCTGCAAATAAATTTCTGACATGACGAAAGGTAATCAGATAAAACCATGCGTTTCAGAATAATCTATTACTTGCCTGTTTTTACATTTTTTTTGTTCTGTTCCGATTATCTGAACAATCCTGTTGATATGAATAGTCCTGATTACGAAAAACCAAGAATATTTATCATCAGCACCAATATTACATTCAACGACAGCACCGCAGCCGATCTTGTTACTGTCGTTGTTTCGGGAAACCGCAAAGAAGTTGATATACGCTACAAGCTGGATAATGATACCTGGACCAGTTGGCATGCTCCCGATACGGTTTCTGTGAGCGTTCCAGATAGTGGTAAACATACGATAACGATTGAAGGACGCTATGGTAAAGGCGGGGAAATAGTTGATACTGTGCTTTCCTTTTATCGGGTCTTATGCCCGGTAATCATTCAGGATACAACCGATCTAAACACAGTTTCAGATACAACTCTTGAGATTCTTCACGGCAGCATCTGCACCCTTACAGTTAATGCAGCAGGTACTAACCCATTAACATACAAATGGTACCAAGACTCTGTTTGTATTGATTCAACAAAAGGTGATACTCTTATTATCAAAGATTTTCAGCAGTCTGATACCGGAAATTACTACTGTATGGTATCAAACAAATGGTGCCGGACTTCTACAGATACAACATTTCTTAAATACCTTTCTCCAGTTCAGTATGCACCTGAATCCCAGCCCGACAGTTTTGTTTTAAACGAGGATGACTGTTTGTTGGTTAATGCAGCAGACGGGCTTCTGAAAAACGATAGTGACAAAAATAATGATATCCTTACAGTTGTTCTTTCCGACAGCACCGTACATGGTACTTTAAACCTTAATTCTGACGGGTCATTCACTTACAAGCCTGATCAGGATTTCTTTGGAATCGATTCTTTCAGTTACAGGGCAAAAGACTCCAGAGAGTTTTCCGAAGAAACCCGGGTGACACTCACAGTTAATTCAATAAATGATCCGCCTGTTGTCGCAAAAAATTCAGGTATTACCGTTCAGGAAGAGGGAAACGCTGGCATCGATTCCAGCAAGCTTTCAATTACCGATGTTGACCATAAGGCTTCAGAAATCATATTTACGCTTATCATCGAACCGAAGCATGGAGAATTGAAAAAAAATGATGCAGCTATTACAAAATCTGGCACATTTACCCAAAACGATATTGATAATAAAACTATCGGTTATTATCATGACGGCTCAGAGACCAGAAAAGATACAGTTCTGTTTTCAGTAAAAGATGGTGATGGCATAAACCTGGATTCAATTCTGGTAAAAATTGAAATTACACCTGTTAATGATACACCTTACATTCAGACCGAAAATCCTTTGTCGATAGCCGAAAACGGTATTAAAGTTATAGGCAACAATGTTTTACTTGTTAAAGATAACGATAATACAGCAGACGAAATTACTTTCAGTCTGGTCAAGCTGCCGGTTAACGGAGTTCTTTTAAAACAGGGCGATGAACTGGATGTGGGCGCAACATTCACCCAGGAAGATATTGACAGCCAAAGAATAAGCTATCAACATAATGGAGGAAACGACAATAAGGACAGTTTGTCATTTACTATAGCAGACAATGCTGGCGCGTGTATATCCGAAACTTTTTTAAAGATCAATATCGGCCTGACTGACGATCCCCCGGTTGCTTTTGACGATCTTGATATTTCTGTTAATGAAGACTGCAACATACTTTTAACCCTTGTTGCAAACGATCCGGAAGAGATGCCTGTTGTTTCTTACGAGATTGTAAGCAGTCCCAGGCACGGGACACTGACCGGCACTGGAAACAAAAGGACATATACTCCTGCTCTCAATTTTAACGGTACCGATACCATTACGTTCCGGGCAAGTGATGGAAACAACTGGTCAAATGTGGCAACAATAGTGATTACCATTATACCGCAGAACGACAAACCGGAATGGAAACATCAAAGTGTAAATCTGGAGGTAAAAGAAGGTAAAACAGTAACGCTTGATTTAAATACTGTTTTTGATAGCGACCCGGATGGTGATCAGGTTTCATTCTCCAGAAAATCCGGTCCCGGTATTATTAATAGTGATGCTTCGATGTGGTCGTGGACACCGGACTATTCGGCAGCCCATAGCAGCCCTGCAACCTGTATCATAACTGCAACTGATAATGGAACTCCTGCAATGTCTTCAGATATCACTTTGACAGTTACGGTTACGGATTCTTTTTGTGTACTTGATACAAGAGTTCTTTCTGGCGCGGGAAGTGGAACCATAACAGTATCTCCGGAAGCAGTTACGGGGGCAAGTTATGATCCAAATACGGTTGTAACACTTACTGCGAATGAGGAACCCGATTACGTGTTCAAAAACTGGTCGGGTGATATTGGAGATGCCGATCCGCTTAACAGCAGTATTGAGATTACCTTGGATAAGAACAAAGAAATTTCAGCTATATTTGTAAAGACTGCCGAGACTGTAATGCTGAATATTGGCGAGTCGTATGTCCACGGATTGATTTATGCTGAAGGATACTTTTTTGCTTCTACACGCACCAATCCAGCCAAACTGCTTCGATTTAATGCCAACAATCTTGCAGATTTCGTGGAAATAACTTTTTCTCCTGGTCATGGTGATGCAAATCAGTTAGTTTATGTCCCTTCTAAACGTAAAATCTATGTACTTTTTGGTTTAAATACCAAAACAATTGCTGAAGTTGATCCCTTTACAATGGAACACATGGACGACAAGATCGTTGATCCAAATGAGGAACCTTCTCCGTATAATGAGAGTGGGCAATCGATTACTACGGACAATGATTACTTATACGTAATCACCTGTAATGGTGCTGGTTCTACTAATATTATCAAGTATACTCTTGGTGACTATTCGCTGGTAAAAACAGTCACTCTTCCTTCACAATATACATATGGACATGCGATTCGATACGCAAATGGGGCTTTGTTTGCTACAGGAGCCGCAACTCCTCCATGGGTAGTAAAGCTGAAAGCTTCCGATTTGTCCTTTGAAGGCGGCCAGGTATTTTCTGAAGGCAAGATCGCAACTGATGAATTTGCATTTTCTGGCCGATATATATTCATTGGATTTGAAACTACAATACATGATCAGTTATCTGGTGCTATTTTTAGAATTGATACTTCAGACGTAACACTTCCTCCCTATATCATAGAAACAGGGGCAAAAGGGGATGTCAATTCCACTGGCGATTATAATGGACAGTGTTATGCAGTACAAGAAAACGACAATTACATCTGGGCACTTTTTGCTACTTTACCGGGAATTCTCACAAGAATAGATCCAGTTTCTCTTTCTGTACAGAATTACCAACTAGAACACAATATTCCAAATGAAATTGTCTGGGACGGAAAAAGACTTTTTATCACATTCTGGGGACAAGACCCGGGACGAGTCCAAGCATTTGAACCATCATATCTGAATGGAAGGGAAATACCTTAAAATTAAGAAGAATGTAGTTGTTGAGTGTTTCTGCAGGAATTAATTCAACTTTTGTAGCGAAATTTTATCAACTAATATTTTAGCTTAAGTGTCAGTAAAAACAAGATTATTTTCACATACACACACACATCGAAAGCAATCTATCATGAGCAGTGACAACAAATATGGCCTTAATTGTTATTTTCGATTTTTCTTTAAGCCGTAGCTATTCACAGGGTGCCACACACCCCAATATCAAATTATTCTGTTCCTGTTTCGAATATCGTTTTTCTTATTTCGAATTTTTAATCGTTATCGCGGGGGTCGTGTGCGCGCGGCGAACATGAAAAACTCTTAACAAAAACATAAATTGCACCCAGCGAACATGAAAATCTTTAAAAAAGAACACATTCGCCATTACTTTTTCCAGCTTACAGGAGAGAAAGCAATAAGAACCGTATAGATTTCAAGTCTGCCCAGCAACATGCAAAGTATAAGTATCCATTTCCCCGGTATCGGAATCCATGAATAGTTTTCGTATGCTCCAACCCCTGCAATACCGGGACCAATATTACCCATTGCTGAAATTACAGATGAAACTGCAGTTTCCAGATCAGGAACCATTGTAGACATTATTACTGAAAACAATGCAGCAAGAATCATGAAAAGCAGGAAGAAAGAAACAATATCTCTTACCCTGGCTTCATCAAGCACACGTCCAGCTATTTTAACCGGAGAGATTAACCTGGGTTGAAGCATCACCCTTATTTGACGAATGGCAACTTTAAAAAGGATTAATATACGTATCATCTTTATACCCCCAGCAGTAGATCCTGCTGAACCGCCAAAAAACATAAGGATCACAAGAAGCAATCGAGTAAAGTCTGACCACGTATCCCAGTCTGTTGTCACAAATCCACTGGTCGTAGTTATTGACACCACCTGAAAAATCACCTGACGGATTCTATCAACAGGTGACTTGATGCGATTCCTTTCAACAACCAGTTTATTATCTAACTGTGTCTGATTTAGTGGACTTGACCTGTACGTATTTGACAATTCGCTTTGCGGTCTTAAGCCATGTATGGAAAGAGATAAAAAACAGAGTACGATTGCAACAATAATCATTCCTGAATAGAAATGCAATTCCCTGTTGCTTTTGATCATTTGAAAATCACGAAGAAAAATAATCCTGTAATGTATTAAAAAATTAACTCCAGCCAGAAACATGAATATTAATATTATGTATTCGACATAAGGACTGCTGTATGATGCAATTGAATAATTCCTGGTTGAAAAACCACCTGTTGAGAGTGTTGTAAATGAGTGATTTATAGCATCAAAAAGGGACATGTCACCAGCCAGAAGCAAAATGACTTCCAGAAACGTAAAAAAAGCATATACACCCCAGAGAATCATTGCTGTTTGTGCCAGTCTCGGTTTGAGCTTCTCTGCTGTCGGTCCTGGCACCTCTCCTCTGAAAAGCTGATATGCAGCTACACCAAAAACTGGAAAAAGCGCAAGAGCCAAAGTAACAATACCCATTCCACCAATCCATTGCATCAGGCTTCTCCAGAAAAGAAGCCCTTTTGGAAGTGATTCTATTTCTGCAAGAATTGTCGCTCCTGTAGTTGTAAATCCGCTCATCGCCTCAAAAAAGGAATTTGTAAAGCAGTCAAGCAGGATGGATAATGTTAAGGTATACTGATGAGACAGGAAATAAATCATAAACGGAATCGCACCCATAAATGTAAGTGTTATCCACCCAAACGTAACAATTGCAAACCCTTCACGTACATTTACAAGACCACGATCTTTACGAAACAAAAATGAAAGCAGTGTTCCGGCAATAAAGGATATAACAATTGCAATAACAAATCCAAGAAATTGAGCTTTGAGAAAAGGATCGTTCGGAAATCTCATCTGTTCATAAAACGAGATCCCTCCCGGGATAAACATAAAAAGACCAATAACCTGTAGTAATTTACCTAATGAATAGATTACATATCGATGGTTCACATTGAAGTCCGTAGAAATCTTGAGGGATTTTCAGAATCCAAAACCTGTTCTGAATATTTTGTTTACAGCTAACAAATTTCTTCTGTGACATAATGCCAGCATTTCATCATTTTCTTCAATTATGGTGTCGCCGCCGGGAATTATAATATTATTATCTCTTACAATCGCACCAACAATTATCTCTTTTTTCAGAAGTTTATCAAGCCGCAATAGCGGCTTGCCAACAGCCGGACTATGTTTTCTTGTTACCACCCGAACTACATCCAGATCAACTTTTTTTAATTTCAAAAGAGATCCTATCGGAGCAATCTGTACATTTTCAAGAATTCTCTGCAAAGTTATCTGGCGCGGACTGATAACATGATCAATTCCAAGTGAGGTAAAAAGGTCCAGATGACGATCATCCGTACGCAACGCAATAACCTCTTTGGCTCGTTCTGCTTTTGCCAGCAAACAGGACATTATGTTATCTTCCATGTCCTTTCCTGCTGCGATAAAAAAATCTGCACTTTCTACATGAATCTCCTGAAGAAGATCAGAATCCGTTGAATCACCTCCCAACACTTCAACACCATTTAACTGAGAGGCAGCTTCCTGACCATGCTCCGGATCCGGATCAACAAGTATTACCCGCTCAGCAAATGAAGTCAAAGCATCAGCAATATGTATTGCAACCAGTGAATCCCCCGAAATAATGACCTTTTTGATTTTTGAATATGGACGGTTTATGAGAGCCCTGTATACAGGGTATGATTCCCGCGGCATTATCGTAATCGTTTCATCGCCAGGAAGCAAACGCTCAGCACCAGAAGGAATAATACTTTCACCATTACGAATAATTGCTACGATAAGCATCTGGGCAAAACCAGCGAGTTCGCGAAGTTCAAAAAGAGTTTTTCCTGCAACCGGCATATCTTCGGTTATTCTGTAACCCCTCAGGTATACACTCCCGTTGTGAAAATTCGCTGTATCCGTAATCCCAGGCAATTCAACATACTGAAGAATATTACCGACCAGCTCTTTCTCTGTCTCAATAATATCTGTAACACCAACCTTTTTAAGATCTATCCTGGTTTTATTATTGGTGTATTCATGAGAAACAATGCGGGCAATACGTTTTGGCACACCATACTGCTCTGCAAACTGACACGCCAGCAGATTTATCTCATCACTGGGAGTTACTGCAATAACCATGTCGGCAGTCTCAATACCAGCCTGTTCCAAAACTGATGGACTTGAACCGGAGCCAATTACTATCAAAACATCCAATCGTAAACTTATATCTGATACCAGGGATGGATTTCTTTCAATTATTGATACCTGATGCTCAAATCGATTTAAAAAATCAGCTAAACCTAAACCTAAAGCACCAGCTCCAATAATAATCGCTTTCACTATTCTCCTCTATGATTTTGTAGTTGTGGCCAACAAAATAAATTTCCAAAATAGAATTATCAATTAATTTCGCATATGCTCGCGCAGGAATCTTTATAAACACCAATTTTTAAACAATTTTCTGTTTATGGTCAAAAAACTCGCGTAAAGCTCTGTTCGATTCAGGTATTATTAAAATTTATATTTATAAAATGAAAATTTTATTCTGTTTAATATACAATAATACAGTTATCGGTTTTTACAACTATATTTTATAATTAAATAAAATTTATGTGATAGGTGGTTAATTGTATTAAATTGCTATTAAAGGAATAAAATTTTCTTTCTGCATACAAAACAACCTTTTTTGATTGACCTGTAACCATCTAAAGGCTAAAAACCTGGGTTAAATCAATTCTTTATAAAGGAGCAACTGATGTTAATTAAACGTTTAATCACAAAATTAGTAATAATTTCAGCACTTCTCTGCCTTGAGTCTATATGCGGTATAATCCATGTTAATCAGGAAGGATATTACCCTTACGATAAAAAAATCGGTATTGCTGTGGGCGCATCATCAGACACTTTCTCACTCCTTTCTGCAGGAAATGAATCGGTTGTTTTTACAGGAGAATTTATCAATGGAGGACACTGGAAAGCTTCTGATGAAACCACAAAGATTGCAGATTTCTCAAATTTCACACAACCTGGAGATTACAAACTGACAGCTCCAGGATGTGATGAATCCCATGCTTTCAAAATAGAAAAAAATGTTCATCTGAATCTAACCAAAGCATCCATAAAAGCTTTTTATTATAACAGAGCTTCAATTGAACTTGAAGATAAGTATGCAGTCAAATGGACCCGCCCAGCAGGTCACGCCGATGATCTGGTAGAAATCCACATTAGTGCTGAATCTCAAAACCGAAAAGCCGGCAGTCTAATCTCCAGCCCGGGTGGTTGGTATGATGCCGGTGATTACGGTAAATACATAGTGAACTCAGGAATTACAGTTCATACTCTTTTAGCAGCGTATCAGGCATTCTCATCGTTTTTTGATACACTTGATCTGAATATTCCGGAATCAGACAATTCCCTGCCGGATCTTGTTGATGAAATACTATGGAACCTTCGCTGGATGATAACAATGCAGGATCCGCATGACGGCGGAGTGTACCATAAGCTTACAACAGCAGATTTTCCTGGTGATATAATGCCTGATGAAGACTGGGATATCAGATATGTTGTCCAAAAAAGTACGGCTGCCACCTTGGATTTTGCAGCTGTTACATCACAGGCATCCAGAATATTACGAAAATTCGACAATCTACTGCCCGGCCTTGCAGACAGCTGCCTTGAAGCTTCACTTTTTGCCTGGAAATGGGCGCGTGCAAATCCGGATTCATTATTTCTGAAAAACCCTGATGGAATAACCACAGGAACTTATAGCGATTACAATGTTAGTGATGAATTCAGGTGGGCAGCTACAGAACTCTATCTTACCACGCGTCAGGACAGCTTTTACACCATTGCATACCCGGAAAGCATCGACACTTCTTATTGGATACCCGGTTGGAACAGTGTAAATATTTTAGGTCTTTATTCCCTCTTTCAAACAAAAGACAGCCTTACATCAGCGGTTAATCCTGATCAGATCAATATCGCAATTGAAAAAGTCGCTGATTCACTTCTTGCAAGATTCAAGAGAAATCCTTACAAAACAACAATGGAAAGTGATACAATTATTACATCAGATAATAAAAAAATCATAAATAACGATTTTTACTGGGGCAGCAATTCTGTTGCAGCCAACCAGGGAATAGCCCTGATATTTGGTTACATGACAAATAAGAACCCTGAATACAAAAATGCTGTAATCGGGCAACTTGACTATCTGTTAGGAAAAAACCCCACAGGCTACTGTTATGTAACAGGTGCCGGTACAATTTCACCAATGAATATTCATCATCGTCCTTCTACTGCAGACCGTGTTAAAGAACCTGTTCCAGGTTTTCTTGCAGGCGGGCCACATTCAGGACAAAATGAAAACGTTAACTGCAGGGGGAGTAACTGTATTACTTATCCCTCTGCTCTTCCTGCACTGTCCTATATTGATGACCATAGAAGTTATTCTACAAATGAAATCGCAATTAACTGGAACGCTCCGCTGGTTTTTCTTTCTGCAGCAATGGAAGCATTGCAAAATAAAAGTGGAAGCAATACACGATATTCAAAATCAACTCACTATGATTTTTCACCGGTTCTGAGAATAAAAAACAAAAAAATCATTTTCAGCAGTCCTGAGAAACTGACAGGTGAAATCATTTTTACAGACCTCAGAGGTAATATAATCGCCAGAACAGTTTTAAACAATCAAGACAAAGCCACTGTAAAAGCAAGCTGGTCCAATCAGATAATTATTGCAGGGATTAATGCAAAAAATAACAAAGGCAGAAAACTTACATTAACAAAACTGTTAAACATTTTACACCTTTAATTTTTTATTTTTGAAGCAGCATTAACCAATTAATTAATTTACATTAAATTCCAGATGCTGATAATGGAGACAATCAGTGTTTTTCAGGAGTGTTTTTTCATACTTTTACAAAAAATGAAATTTCGGGTTTGTGTTTATCAAACATTAAAATTTGGAAAATGAAAACTATGAAAATCATTCCAGCAATACTGCTTTTAAATCTTTTTATCGGATGTTCAGTAAAACATGATCCGTTTATCCTTGAACCCCAACAAGGGTTTATAGTCAAAATCTCCAATCTAAAATATCACAAATCTCAAAAAAGAATGGTTGGATATGTTCAAATAAACAATAACCGATCCGATTTTGTTAAATTTTCAAATCAGGAGCTTTTTCTGATTTGTGACAACTAGTATACGAACATTTATGAGTTTACCCGGAACCTGGGAAATCGATAATGGACTTATTAACATCATTGCCGGAAAAAGTTTTAATTATCAGGCTTGCTGGCATATTGATAATTATTTCAAAGAATCAACTCTTGATCTGAAATATACTGTTCATCTCCCCCGAAACTGATACTTTAACTCACCAATAATTCCGACTTTGTACAATTGCAGGGAATTTATCTTAAAACTGCATAAAAACAGCCATATTGTATTTCTTTTGATTATGGAATTTATCATTTTACATTCTTATATTATGCTTTGGAGATCGATTTGAAAAATAATTTTTCTGTTCAGTCGCATGTTAAACTTAACTTTAAACAAAACCCGGATCAAATACTCTCAGTAATCCTTCAAAAACTCTATAGTGATAATCCTGCACCAGTACTGATTGCTATTGGTGGTCCGGGTGGAACAGGAAAATCTACTTTTGCAGAAAAACTTGCCAGTCGTCTTCCTGGCTGCAACATATTAAGCCTCGACAATTACAAAACATCACGACAAGACCGGCTGAAAAAGAAACTCTCTGGTCCGCATCCTGATGCTAACCAGATTGAACTGGTTAAAAGACACCTTTCTTTGATACGCTCCGGGAGACCTGTTGAAGTACCTGTATATTGCAGGATAAAAGGCGATACCGGCAGTTATTATTCATATAAACCGGAAAATTTCAATCTCATTGAAGGCGAAATATCTACTTACATTCAGTTCAGAAATTTTATCGATTTTTCAATATTTATAGATTCTGATATTAAGACACAGCTTAAAACCAGACTGACCCGTGATATAGACATCCGTGGTTACAGCTATGAAAAAGCTATTCATACTTTCCTTGCAAGTAATCTTGTTGAATTTTCCAGATTTGGATCAAAAAGTAAAACGTATGCAGACGTCCACCTCTATTGTCACGATGATTATCATCTTGCCATTGAAGCAGTAGCAGAGAAACAGTTGTGTGTATTCCAGCAGTATGACCGAAAATTACAGCCAATACAAACAAAAGGATGTATAGTTCCAATAACTACTCCTTTCAATGAAAACGGATCCATTTGTGAAACCGCTTTTGTAAACCATCTTGAGTGGCTTTCGGATCGTGGAATTACCAGAATTCTTGTTGGTGGTACAACCGGAGAATTCTTTTCCATGCCCATTGAAGAAAGACTTACATTGTTAAAGCTCGCAAAAGAGTATTTTCCCGGTCTTATTCTTTTTCAGGCAGGATGCGACAACCTGTTTTCAACGCTTGACACTATTCGTAAAGCGGAACAGCTTGGGACAGATATAATCCTTTGTCTGCCGCCATATTATTTCAAAGATGCTCCCGGGGCAGGACTGGTTAAATATTTCAATGCCATTTCCGGATGTTGTACAGTACCTCTTATTCTTTACAACTTTCCTCTCCATACAGGTAACTCAATAACACACAGTATACTTGAGAAAGTAGATCATTTCGGTCTTAAGGATTCTTCTGGCAACCTGGGTCTAACAGACAAAACACAATTTTATCTTACAGGTGGAGATTCTCTGTTAATTGAATCTTACAAAAAAGGTGCATCAGGATTTATCTGCAGCATGTCAAATGTAGTTCCAGACCTTTATGTAAAACTGGAACACGAACTTGATAATAATGATTATGATGAATCTTTGAATATTTTAACAGAAATTAAAAAATCAAAAGAATCCATACCTGAAAAAGGAATAACTTTAATCAAAAAATTACTTTCTGAAAGAATTAACGGTTATCCGCCATATGTCAGACCTCCCTTGATTTCATAACTCCTTTTCCTGTCGTGAGATATTCGACAATCATACTCTAATACACACAACAACAAGAAGTGCCCCTCGTTATATAATTCGAATCCGCACAGCTTTTTACAAACCTGTATTCCTTATTGACAATAATAATATGTGTCGAGTTCAGATCTTTCAGCACAATCAATTTGTAAACAGCTTCCTATCTCATTGAAATCATTCTCTATGTTTAAACAGATCAAGAAACCGGTTTTCATATACATCATACAAATCCCACTTATCAAGCTCATGTTTCAATTCCATAGCCCGTTTTTTGTCTTTACGTTCCGAAACTTCCCTGAAAAGTTTCTCGATTCTGGCCATTGCATACTCGGGAACTTTATCATTTTGAGGCTGCTCAAACGATTGGACCTCTGATTCAAAAAGCTCTTCTCCCTCCTGCTCAAGAAGACTTGGAAGCACATTTTTTAGTTTTTCTTCAATATCCTCAAACATCTCCTCAGAATCATTTACTGCCTGCTGAAGTTCATTAGTGTCGATATTCAAGTCATTTACTCTTGCAAGTGTTTTGACTATTGCCAGTGATCCTTTTGGGTAAACCAGCCCGGTTGCATACATTGGTATTGATGCCAGAATACAGGCAGCTTCAACGTTCTGCGATGCCGCAATACCCAGTACCAGTCCACTCAAACCGCTGATAAATCCTTCTGTTAAAGGTTGAATGCCATAATTTTCGAGTTCAGAAAGAAAGCTGCGTCTGTTTGATGCTGCATAAACCTCCGATTCATCTTTATAACTCATTGCACGTGGAAGTGCTGCTGCAGTATAGATGCGTGGTGCCTTTAGTTTTTTTGCAACATTCAAAACGGTTTTGGCAACAGTCATTGCATCCTTACCTTCCATTTGAAAATCACTTTCAAAAAAAACGAGATTAGGGTCATGCTGTTCATGAAAAAAACTGTGCGGTATTTCAGGAAAATGCGCCATACCTTCCTGTACCACTACTTCATCAGGTATATAAAATGGTCTCATATCCAGCTCGGCGAATAACCTCGCATCCACAACTCTCCTTAAATAATCCATTGCCATTAAACCAACATTTCCCATTCCAGGCCATGCAGCAAACATTATCGGAGGAGAATTGAAGTTTACATTTTCTAATCTGGCCATTTAAGCCTCCCATAATTAGAGGAGAGATTCATAGATTAACAACGCAACTTGAATGCCTGTTTGGGCCCATGAACAGTGATTACTACTTTTACGCGACTCTCTTCGCTCTAATAGCAAAACGACCTGGCCCGGAAATCCTAAAAACCAACACCGCAGTTTTATCGTAAATGGTCCCCTAATATCAAAAAGGCTTATTCAGGCAACATTAAAAGGAGTAAGTTTATAATAAACTGAAAATCTGTTGTAGTTTGGGTACTGTTACGGGTAACGATTACAACAAAGATAATGTCGATAAAACCGGTTCGTGTATAGATTCGCTGTTTCCCGTTCTACGATAGTAACGCTCTCAACGTAACCTATCGTTAAACGATTCGACTCTATACAGGTAGAAAATTGAAATTCCGGTATATTTCTTGCACTCAATTAACATAAAACAGTTAGCCCTTTTCATCAAAGTTCATCAATGCATAATAACAATAAACCCCGATCTTTATTCTTATGGTTCATTGTTGCAATAATGCTCTCTCTGGGAAACATTCATCCAGGATTCAGTGTTATCCGCCGCCAGATTTTAGATTTCACTACACTTATACTCGCAGCAGGGCATATCCATTGGATTTACCAGAATAGAAAACCGAACCAGTCTCAAAAAACAAACCGGCAAAAGCTACTACAGTCAGAGAATGAAACCGGATCTGAGAGGCAAAGTCTCAAAGATCAGCTATAACCCCCTGCAGCCTCTTCGATTATTTTCATTTACAAAACAGGCGGATAACACGTGTTATCCTACGGGTAAAATTGATCTGAAAAAACTTGAAACCAACAGTTTTATATTTAAAAATTGGATAAAGCCCGTTATTTTGCATTTTAACTCTGCAAACAAGATCTGGAAACCGTTTACAGTATTATTTCGCCTGGTGTGATCCTGACAATATAAAAAGGATTTTTCAGTGTACAAATCTTAGCGGCTAAATTTTTCCCAAAATACGATTTCCTGCATATCTTTACGCATTTTCCCGGTTACAGAATCCTGTGGATATCCTAAAGGTGTAAACGCAACAGGGTCTATATGTTCAGGGAGCGCTAAAACACGTTTAGCTTCATCAAATTCAAAAGAGCCGATCCAACATGTACCCAGGCCCTCCTCTGCAGCAGCAAGAGTCAGATGATCCATCGCTAATGCGACATCAATATCCCCGAATTCTTTTCCATCTTTTCGTTTCCATGATTTTTTACGATCACAACAAGCAGCTATAATAACAGGTGCATTTAAGAACCATTCCCTATTATACACCGATTTAAGTTTAGGTTTTGAACTATCATCTCTAAGAACAATAAAAATCCATGGCTGGTTATTGCAGGCCGACGGAGCCCATCTTGCAACTTCCAGAATCTTTATAATTTTCTCTTGTTCAAGCGGTTTTGAACTGAATTTTCTTGTTGAAAACCTTTTTTGTGCTAATTGTAAAAATTTCATATTTAATCAGCCTTTTTTTGTAACCTCTGCATCTCCTTTTCGAGACGATTGATTTCTTCATCAATCTTTTTCTGTTTATCCCCTATTTCCTGTTGTACTTTTTGTGTACCGGACTGCCCAATAATTCTCTGAACCGTAGCCATTGCATAATTGATATCGTCCCGTACTACATCAATATTCCGGGCAAAAAATGTACTGCGTTTAAATTCGTCGATAAATTCATAGAATTTGCCAAACTTTTTGATATAGCTATTCTGTTCCACAAAGAGGCTGTCAGCCTGAGCGGTTTTTGTTGAAGATTCTCCTGTTAGGGACAATTTTTCAACCTTTTCAGAAAAGAAATTGTGTGACATCCGATCACTATCATACTGCATATTGTAGTAATTCAAAGTATCCTGACTTGGTGCGACAACTGAACTGATTTTTTCGGATGCAGTTTTGAGCAGATTCATTGCTTCTGAATAATCTTTTTGTAAAAGATAACCGTATGCCTGAATCAACATACCATCACATTGCAAAACCGGCTTTTTGGATTTTTTTTCAAGCATCTGTCCAATACCAATGCAGTCGGACCACTGTTTTGCTTTAAGGGCAGTCCATCCTTGCCCCAATAAAGCATCCTCAGCATAATAACTCGTTGTGGGAACCATTCTTAAAGCAACAACAGCTTTTGATAATGCATTATCTTCATAAAACAGATACCCTAAAAACAGGTATGATCTGTTTTGTATTTCTTTTTGAGCATTGTCCAGGGCTTTTGCACCTATGCAATTTTCCAGTGCAAATACGATGTTATAAATATCACTGTCCATACGTGCATAAGCAACAGCTGAAGCATGTTGAGCATATATGTAATCCGGATGGTCTTCAGGAACAAGCTCCAATACCCCAACAGCCTTTTGCGGCTCATCATTCTGTAGATAAGATTGCCCCATTAAATATGCTCCATGATATCTCAGAGAATCTGTTACATTCGGTTTATTCAATTCGGCAAATTGATTGGAAACACCCGCAAAATCATTGTTTCTATATAAAACCCTCATGATACCCAGATCTGCATGTGGAACAGCACTGCTGAGCGGATAATCTTTTTTTGTTTTTTCATAGTTGTTGACAGACATTTCCCGCATATCAAGTTTTTCCTGACAACTGCCTCTATAGTACTGTACCCAGTCATTTTTGAAAAAATCAGGAAACTCAGCTGTTATTCTACTGAAAACGAAGTATGCATCCCAGTATTTTTCTTCAAAATAAAGTGTTCGTGCCATATTATATAACTCATTAGGAGAAAGGCTGGCCAAACGTGCCATTCTGCGCGCAAAAATTTCTTCTCTGTGTTTTCCCATTTCCATTCGGGCATATACAGACACGCCAGTAGCATCGTTTTCTTCTCCTGTCATAATGTTATACTGCCACAGAAACTCCAGATCCCGTCCAGACCAGAAACTTGGAAGATTAAACCCTAAAGCGAAACCCCAGTAATCCATTATTTTCTCATCAAACCCAAACTGCAAATACACCTTGGCCATTTGCATTAACCATGCACCAAGCTTAAGGTTAATATCATATTCAATTTTTTTTGATAAACTCGACCCATCGCCGGGATTCAGAAATTCGTCAGGTGAAGCCAGAAAATCCCTGATATCGATATCTAAAGCACTTTCGAACCTTTCCTCCATGTAATTTCCAAGCCAGGAAAATTTCAGATCTCTTGAGTACTCATTTCCCAAAGAAGGAGCAACAAGGTTTTGTGTGGATATACCCAGAATATGATCACCAAGAAGAGAATGACGAGGAAGTCTGTAAGTTAAACCCAGATCGAACCCTACACTTATAAGAGGATCTCTTTCAAAATTAGACTGGTAAGCAGTATTCAAATTAAATCCTATTGAGAACCTGTTCCAGAAATGATATGCCCACGTAAACATAAAAAAGAGATTATTATTGGTATAAGACTCAGTCCCCGGCACAATTTGCCCATCAGCACCGGGAATACCCGGAACCACTTCACCATCGAATTCACCTATTACAGAAATACCCGCAGA
>DATGNN010000393.1:0-4084 GCA_035306725.1 Chitinispirillaceae bacterium
ATGAGTGCGCCTTCTCAGCAGAATTATACAAAAATGGATGCAGTTGCTGACAGGGAAAAGTTTATTGTCGTTTATCCTGAAGCTCTTTCCAACAGTTCAAACCAGAAATCATGGGATCTCTCAGGGCCTAATGACTTCGAGTTTATTATGGCTATCATTGATACTATCGACAAGGAGTACCAAATTGATAAAAAACGCATATATGCATGCGGATTTTCTCAGGGTGGATTCATGTCTTTTCAGCTTGCGTGCAGATACTCTGATATCTTTGCGGCAATTGCTCCAACCTCCGGTACTGTAAGTGGAACCTGTAACCTGAAACGTCCTGTACCAATGAGATTAACATTTGGAACTAATGAGTTCGACCGTGGTGCTGCCCAGACAGCCCAGTTTATGCAGAGCGTCGCAAAGTGGGTGGAGTTGCTTAACTGCCCGGAAAATCCGGTGATAACACGTCCATATCCATCAAACAATCCAAATTCTGTAGTGACAAGACTTTACTACGGACCCTGTGATGGAGACGCTGAGGTGATTGCAGATTCCGTTCGAACCGGAGGACACGAATGGCCCATGAACACTAATGACAGAATTAATAATAGTGAAGAAACATGGGCTTTTTTGAATAAATTTTCACTTAAGGATGGTGGGACAGTAGTTCATGAACAGATCATTTCCAGAACCACTGATATTATCTCTGCCACATTCAATGCCGGTATTATACATTTACGTGGTGTAAAAGACAAGAATCTGGTAAAGGTGATTGACACAAAAGGGAGAATGGTTGCAAGAACTACAGTAAATCAGTCACAAATCTCATTGAAAAACGGTTCGGTAGGTATGTACATTTTGCAAATTTTTAATAATAATAATAATAATAAACCGGTTACAATTAAAATGGTAATTCACTGATTGTCCGTTATATAGTGAGATATAAGAACAATGCAGAATCTCTTCAAAAACGATATGTTAATGTTGGATGAAGGTGATAATTTTGAAACATAGAATATAAGAAACAGGTTATTTCTGGATTGTTTTTAACGTGATTAGGCTATGTCAATAATGTTGGTATAAAATTGTTACCTGGAATTAATCAGGCCAGAATGAGGATATTCGTTATTATATACTTTACATAAACAAAACGGTTAAAAACATCTGTAAACATTTACTTGCAAATTAATGAAAGGGTGTAGCCTATGCATCACATACCAAACAGTGCATTTATACTGTTGCTGGCTGTGTTTATCGGGTTTGCTGATAATCCTGTAGTTCAAACTAAATATACCGCTGACCCTGCACCAATGGTCTATGATGGCAAAGTCTATCTATATACAAGTCATGATGACGACGTAACTGTGAATGATTTTTACACAATGAGAAATTACTGCTGTTATTCTTCATCAGATATGGCAAACTGGACCGATCACGGAATAGTAGCGACACTTAATGAATTTAAATGGTTGAATGGCCATAATAACGATGCCTGGGCACCGCAGTGTGTTGAACGCAATGGAAAATTTTATCTTTACATTCCTATTCATGGAAAAGGTATGGGAGTGCAGGTTGCAGACAGTCCCACCGGACCATTCAGGGATCCTATTGGAAAAGCATTAATTAACAGAGGCAATTGGAGTGATATCGACCCCACAGTATTTGTTGACAGTGATGGCCAGGCTTATATGTACTGGGGAAATGGATCACTCTGGTATGTCAAACTCAATGAAGATATGACTTCATACTCTGGAAGCATTGTAACTATAAATCCGAAGCCGACTGGATTCACCGAAGGACCATGGATGTACAAAAGGAATGATCTGTATTATATGATTTACGCCGGTATGGGTAATGGAACAGAAAATATACAGTATGCAACCAGCAGTTCTCCAACCGGGCCATGGACATCGAAAGGTATTATCATGCCTCATGGCAGATGCTTTACAAATCATCCTGGAATCTGCGACTTTGAGGGTAACTCTTACTTTTTTTACCATAACTCAGCCCTGTCTAACCACGATTTCAAGCGATCCGTATGTCTGGAACAATTTGATTATGAAGAAGACGGTTCTATTCCTTCCATTGCAACGAGTAAGGATGGACCAGAACAGATTGGAAGTCTCAATCCTTATGATACTGTACAGGCTGAAACAATATGCTGGAGTGAGGGAGTTAAAACAGAAACTTGTAATGAAGGCGGGCTGAATATTACTTCCATTGAGAATAACGATTACATTAAAGTGAGAGGTGTTGATTTTGGAGCTGGCGCAACACAATTTGAAGCAAGAGTTGCATCTAATACTGGCGGCGGGGAAATAGAACTGCGCCTGGGAAATCTAAACGGAACTCTTATCGGTACTTGTACAGTAACAGGCACTGGTGGCGATCAAAACTGGGCAACAGAAACCTGTACCGTTAATGGTGCAACTGGTAAACACGATCTGTTCCTTAAGTTTACAGGAGGAAGCTCTTCCCTGTTCAAATTAAATTGGTGGAGATTTCAGAGGTCAACAAAAGTCGATGCTGGTACGGTTTCTAACTTTCAGAAATTAAATACCATGAAAATTGAGCATAAAGATGCAAACTCAGCATTGTTCTGGCTGCAATTGCCCGAAACTTTCTCCGGGAAAACGATAATTGTAACTATATCTGATCTACAGGGACGATTAATAACAAAGCTGTCTTCCGGAAAACATTCATCTGGAATAGTGACTTTTTTAATTGATAAAAAGTTAATGCGATCCAGTATGTATATTGTAAGTACATTCTCAGGAGACAAACTATTATTCAGTAACTGTCATATTTTTTAAGAAATAGTCCGGAAATATTAATTATGTCGAAAACCAAAATGCTTTCCAGTTTGATCATTTTGTTTATAGTCGCCTTTTCACACGCCGCTGTTGTCATAAACGAATTTGTAAGCTCTAACGGCTCTATAATCTCCGATGAAGATGGTGATTTTGAGGATTGGATTGAAATCTTTAACACCTCAGCTGATCCGATTCAACTGGAGGGTTTTTTCCTCAGTGATAATCCCAATAAACTGAACAAGTGGGTTTTCCCACCATACAGCCTTCAGCCAGGCGGGCATCTTGTTGTGTTTGCCTCAGGAAAAGACCGAACGAGCGGGCTTATTCTTCACACCAATTTCAGCATTTCATCCGATGGGGAACCGCTTATAATATCCAGTCCGGAGGGTGATACGATTGATATGGTAGCGGCTATTGAGGTTCCACGGGATGTATCGTATGGCAGAGTGGAGGATGGGGGGGATACTTTTTCGTTTTTCTCACAGCCGACACCAGGCTCTCCAAATACAACACCTGCCTATGGTAATATTACATCTCCACCTGTTTTTTCTCACCAGGGTGGTTTTTACAGTGAACCATTCGAGCTTATGCTATCATCGAATGATACACAAGCGGTAGTCTATTACACCATTGATGGATCAGTACCAGATGTGGAAAATTTTACCGGATCAGAATATACGTATAAACAGAATTATTGGTTACAGGATGAGGAGCTGCTTAGTAGAACATATCAGACATCACTATACACTGCACCAATCCAGATTCAAAACCGAACGATGCAGCAAAATCCACTGTATGAGATAAACACGACCTTCGAATCATCACTACACCAACCGGATTCAGTTTTCAGAGGAGTGTCTGTACGGGCGGTATCGGTAAAGGATGGAGCTCTTCCCAGTCCTGTTCAAACTCATACTTATTTTATTGATCCTGCTCAATCCAGTCGCTACCCTGTACAGGTCGCCTCAATTACAATACCTGAGCCTTCTCTTTTTTCTTATGATTCGGGTATCTATGTCGCAGGAAAGACTTACGATGACAGTACAAACCAGAGACCCGTTTTTGGTTTGCAGGGGAAAGCACCTGCGAACTATACTCAAAGAGGTGATTTGTGGGAACGAAGCGCAAATTTCGAGCTGTTTAACAATCAGGGAGAACAGCTTTTGAATCAGATGGTTGGTTTACGTATTCATGGCGGATGGTCGCGTTCTGCACCCCATAAAAGCCTGCGTTTGTATGCAAGGAAGCGGTATGGAACAGATGAATTTGAACATCCATTTTTT
>DATGNN010000394.1:0-14041 GCA_035306725.1 Chitinispirillaceae bacterium
AGGCTCTCGGTTATTTCCAGTTCAAGAAGTTGCGGTTTAAGGCTGCTTTCACGTAAAGCCCTGTTTATGGTGGTTACAAGGTCCTGTTGAAGGAACTGGCGAGCCGAAAGGTTTACAGACATTATTAAATCCCTGTTATAGAGCTGCTGCCATCGGTGAGCCTGTTTGCAGGCAGTGTTAAGAACCCATTCACCCAGTGGCAGAATAAGTCCGGTCTGTTCGGCGATAGGGATAAACTGGGCTGGTGAGATCATCCCCAGGTCTGGATGGTTCCACCGCAAAAGTGCTTCAGCTCCGGTAATTCTGTTTGTTGTTAGATCCACCTGGGGTTGGTAGTAGACTACAAATTCATTTTTTTTCAGTGCTTTTCTCAGGTTATGTTCCAGGGTGAGTTGTTCAAATGCCTGGGAGTTCATGGTTGGTTTATAGTGTTGATAGTTATTGATTCCAAGCTCTTTTGCTCTGTTCATTGCCGCTTCAGCGTTTTTGAGCAAAATTTCCAGATTATCTCCATCACTAGGGAAAATACTTATCCCTATACTGGTAGTAACATAGAGTTCATGGTCAGAAAATTCAAAAGGAATTGAACAGGCAGCCATAATCTTTTTTGCTACTTTTGCTGCGTCTTGTGGCTGGGAAATCTCCTCAAGAATAATCGCAAATTCATCATCACCCAACCGAAATACTGTATCTACTTCTCTAAGGGCTGCCTTTAATCTGTTCCCGACTGTTTGGAGCAGAACATCTCCGGCAGTAAAACCCAGTGTATCATTAATCAGCTTGAACCGGTTAAGGTCCAGAAGCAGCAGTGCCATGTACTGATTGTTACGTTTAGCATGATGCACCACGAAGGAGAGACGGTCGTGAAGAAGAAACCGGTTAGGCAGTCCGGTAAGAATATCGTAATATGCATGATTTTTTATGTTATTGATATTTTTATTAACGGCACGTGTAACATCCGTAAATAATCCAATATATCTTTTTATCTGTTTTCTGCTGTTTTTTATTGCAATGATTGTCAGCCATTGGGGATAGATTTCGCCATTTTTCCGCCTGTTCCAGATTTCTCCCTGCCATTTGCCTTTGTTGGTAACTGTTGCATACATGTTTTCGTAAAATTTTGAATCATGGCGGCCGGATTTAAGTATTGATGGTTTATGGCCAATTGAGTCTTCTGAACTAAAACCGGTAATGTGCTTGAATCCGTCATTTACCCTGAGAATTTTATTGTGGGAATCGGTTATGACTATCCCTTCATAGGCATTCGAAAATATTGTATCGCTTTCAAGGAGTTTTTCTTCAATATCATCGGGAAAATTAACCTGTTGGGCGAGACTTTCCAGTTTTTCGCGAATCTGCTCTATTTCATTAATAAGCTGTTTTTTCGTTTTTCGATTATAATGCATAATAAATAGTAAAAAAAGTTCAGAATTTGATTATAACACTCAAAGTATTGCGATTCAAGGGAGGAAATCAAAATTAGCTGGTCAGGAACTGTTATAACATTGAATTTCCTTATTTGGGTGCATATAAATGAATCTGAATGTATTTTATTTGGATCAGGTCAAAACCAGGTCTGTTAACTAAAAAGTTAAATTAATTGCCGATTGAGGTGATAGTTTTAGATATCCGTCCTAATTAAATTAACACGAAAAGGATAAATATTGTGACAGGAGTTGATTCAGCATATTTGGAAAATACCATTTCAAATCATTATGAGAGTGAGTCTGATGAGTTTCACCCGTATCGCAGCAATACATGTAACGAGATTTGTCTGGAGCATGTGGATAAGTTTGTTCGGCTTAGCGGATGGATTCATAATCGCCGGGACCACGGTGGAGTGCTGTTTATAGATTTGCGGGATCATTATGGACTAACACAGGTTGTAATATATCCTGATAAAAAATTTCAGAAAGAAGTTGCTCACTTGCACAAGGAAACAGTTGTATGTTTCGAGGGCAAAGTTGCAAAACGTTCAGAAGATACAGTTAATCAACGGCTCCCTACAGGTGAGGTGGAACTGGTAGCCCAGGATTACAAAGTTTTGGGGTCTTGTGAAGCAACACCGTTTTCTGTTTTTCCGGAAGATCCGGTTCCGGAGGAGATGCGTTTAAAATACCGGTATCTTGATTTGAGAAGAAGTGTGATACATAGTAACATTGTTCTTCGGTCTAAAGTGATTGCGCATATTCGTTCATTAATGACCCACATGGGTTTTAACGAGTTTCAGACACCGATTCTTACCAGTTCTTCTCCAGAAGGGGCAAGGGATTATCTGGTTCCTTCAAGGCTGCATCCGGGCAAATTTTACGCTCTTCCACAGGCTCCTCAGCAATTCAAGCAGCTTTTGATGGTCGCCGGTTTTGACCGGTATTTTCAGATTGCGCCCTGTTTTCGTGATGAAGATGCCAGGGCGGATCGTTCTCCGGGTGAATTTTATCAGCTTGATATTGAAATGTCATTTGTAACTCAGGATGAAATATTTGCTGTCGTGGAAAATGTTCTTCACAGTGTCTTTACTACGTTTTCCCGGAAAAATGTTGATAAACTTCCCTTTTTGAGGATTCCCTACAAAGAGGCTATGGTAAAGTACGGAACAGATAAGCCGGATCTTCGCAATCCTCTGATTATTCAGGATGTGTCATCTTTATTTTTGAATTCGGGTTTTAAAGTTTTCAGTAACATTGTTTCGAAGGGCGGTGTAGTAAGGGCTATAACGGTAAAGAACGGAAGCGCTCAGCCGCGGGCTTTTTTCGATAGAATGCTTCAGTTCGCACAGTCTGTCGGATCTCAGGGACTGGCCTATCTGGTCTGGAATGAATCTGCTGTAAAGGGCCCGATCGCAAAATTTCTTGATGAATCAAAGATGGATGAGCTGGCAAGGAAGCTTGATTGTAAGGCCGGTGATATTGCCTTTTTTATCTGTAATGATGAAAAACAGGCAAACAGGATTGCAGGCGAGATCAGAACACGGCTTGGAGAAGAATTGGGAGTTATTGAAAAAGAAAATTTCCGGTTTTGCTGGATTACCGATTTTCCAATGTATGAGTGGGACGAAGAGAAAAAATCTGTTCAGTTTTCACACAATCCATTTTCCATGCCTCAGGGAGGGATGGATGCACTTCTGAACAAGGATCCACTTGAAATCAATGCATATCAATATGATATCGTGTGCAATGGAATTGAGTTGTCAAGTGGTGCTATCCGTAATCATCAACCTCAACTAATGTATAAAGCCTTTGAAATCGCAGGTTATACAAAAGAGGAAATAGATGAAAAATTTTCAGGAATGATTAATGCTTTTCGTTATGGTGCTCCACCGCATGGGGGTATTGCTCCGGGGATAGATCGTATTCTGATGCTTCTTGCGGATGTGCCTAATATAAGGGAAATAATTGCATTTCCGATGAATCAGAAAGCTGAGGATCTTATGATGCAGGCTCCGTCAGAAGTTTCGTTTCAACAGCTCAAGGAGTTATACATCAAACATGTAAAATTTATCTGAGGATTCTATGACTGAACCTGTCTGTTTGGGGAACAGAAAAGTTTGTACTATTTGTCTTGTCATTATTTCTCTTGTTATGTCGATAAGGGCGATGATACTTATTCCCATGGATGATTCACAATCGAATCATCTTAAAGCCTATGGAGTAGTGTTTAATTCATTAGAAAACGGCAATAAGGTTTTCTGGCTTCTCAATTACAGGGGAGGGTCTTTTGCGGCACAACGATCAAAAGATTTTGAACTTCAGGCCCGTATAGCCGGGGTTGCTTTTTCTGTTATATCTGCTTCAGAATGGAACGGAATACTTTCTACTGTTGAGAAAAACAATATGGAGAAAGTTACGCTCGAGAAGGCGCCAAAAATTGCTGTTTATACTCCACCTGGTAAACTGCCATGGGATGATGCTGTTACTCTGGCTTTAACTTATGCGCATATCCCGTATGAGGAAGTTTACGATAAAGAGGTGGTTTCAGGGAAAATAAAAGAGTACGACTGGCTGCATCTGCATCATGAAGACTTTACCGGGCAATACAGCAAGTTTTACAGAAGCTTTTCGGGTGCTCCATGGTTTCAGAAACAGAAAATGGAACAGGAAAAACTGGCAAAAAGTCTTGGATTTGATAAAGTCAGCAATTGTAAAAAAGCAGTTGCATTATCAATCAGAAAGTTTGTCGAAAATGGCGGATTCTTATTTGCCATGTGCAGTGCAACCAATACTCTGGAAATTGCGCTGGCCGCACTGGGAACTGATATTGTTGGTGAAGTATACGATGGTGACGGTGTAGATCCGCAGTACCGGCAAAAACTTGATTTCAATAATTGCATGGCTTTTGAAAACTTCGAGATTGAGACTGACCAGATGGCATCACATTTCGGCAATATTGATTTCAATCTGGTTAATACTCCAATGAGAAAAGAGGCAAAAGATTTCGAACTTTTTGATTTCAGTGCCAAACTCGATCCGGTCCCTTCAATGATGGTTCAATGTCATAAGTCTACTATAAAAGGGTATTTTGGCTTATTGACTTCATTTAACAGAAAAGTGATTAAAAAAAGCGTGGTAATCCTCGGACAGGTTCCGAATTCAGATATGGTAAACTACATTCATGGTGTTGTAGGCAAAGGACAGTTCGCGTATCTGGGAGGGCATGATCCTGAAGATTACTCTCATGCTGTTGGTGATGAACCAACGATGCTTGAGCTGCATAAAAACTCTCCGGGGTATCGTTTAATTCTAAATAACGTCTTATTCCCTGCTGCAGAGAAAAAAGAAAAGAAAACGTAAGTCAATGAATCCATCCTCCTTTTTCCATTGATCCCCTTATGACTGAAAATCGAAAAGCAGTAATTTCATGGTGTTTTTATGATTGGGCCAACAGCGCATTTATTCTTACTGTGGCTGCTGGTTTTTTTCCGGTCTTTTTCAAGGATTTCTGGTGCAGCGGAGTTGAACCTGTTGTAAGTACCGCAAGACTTGGGTTCGGAAATGCAATCGCAGGCCTGATTGTAGCAGTTTTATCCCCTTTTATGGGTGCCCTGGCGGATTCTGGAGGTACCAGAAAAAAAATGCTGGGTTTTTTTATGATTACAGGGGTTATTGCAACTGCAGCACTTTATTTTATCGGACAGGGGAACTGGCTCTGGGCTTTAATTGTATTTGTTGTAGCCAATGTGGGTTTCAACAGTGCAAACCTGTTTTATGATTCTCTTCTTGTAGAGATTGCTCCAAAGGAAAAAATGGACTGGGTTTCATCACTGGGTTATTCTCTGGGATATCTGGGGTGCGGGATACTTTTTGTGGTTAATGTGATAATGGTGATGAATCCTCAAAAATTTGGTATCGCAAATGCTTCAAATGCTGTCAGGATCTCATTTATGAGTGCGTCGGTGTGGTGGTTTATATTCTCCATTCCCTTGTTCTTGTTTGTAAAAGAAACTGTTTACAAAAAAGCATCGGGGATTTATGAGTTGATAAAGGAAAGTTTCTGCCGGCTTGGAAAAACGACAGTGAAAATCGTAAACAGCAAGGCGCTGCTTCTTTTTCTGATTGCATACTGGCTTTATATCGATGGGGTACATACATTTGTTTTAATGGCTGTTGACTTTGGTATGGCTATCGGGTTGTCGTCATCGGCTCTGATGTTAGCTTTGATTGTTGTCCAGTTTGTAGCTTTCCCGTCTGCAATGGTTTTTGGTATTGCTGCACGAAAGTTTGGTTCATTTACAATGATTCTTGCAGGCATTATGATATATGTTCTGGTTTGCAGCATAGGTGCACTGGTGCTCAAAACCCGGTTAGACTATATTATTCTTGCTGGAATTACCGGTTTTGCTCAGGGAGGTATTCAGGCTTTAAGCAGATCATATTTTGGGAAACTGATTCCATCGTCAGAATCGGCAGAATATTTCGGATTTTATAATGTTGTGAGCCGGTTTGCTGTAATTTTAGGCCCGGCTGTGGTTGGATCGGTTGCGTATTTAACCAGAAAAGCTGGATTGAGAAGTGAATTAGCTTCCAGAATCGGAATGTCCTCGATTACAATACTGTTTGTTGCTGGTGCGTTATTGTTAATTATTGCAGATCGTGATAGAAGGAGAAAATTAGCAGTTATATGACCGGAAAAGGGAAACCTGTAAAAGGAGACATGGAAACTTCATTTGAAGTTCGCAGTTTTGATGCACAGATATCACTTGAAGAGTATAACAAGCTTCCTAAAAATCCTTTATATATAATTCTGGATAATCTCAGAAGTGCTTTTAATGTAGGGGCAATTTTTCGTTTATGTGACACGATGAGGGTTAGTGGTCTTTTTTTGTGTGGTTACACGGCATTTCCGCCACATAAAAAACTTGAAAAAACCTCGCTTGGAGCTATCGATTTTGTACCATGGAAAAAATTTGAACATACAAGAGACGCTGTGGGGTATCTTCAGCAAAAAGGTATTCCTGTCTGGGCTGCTGAGACGACTTCTTTGTCCAGATCTTATCTTTCAGTAGAATATCCGCATGAAATCGGGATTGTATTTGGAAATGAAGCTTATGGTGTGAGCAGAGATATTATGGAAATATGTGATAATTTGATTGAAATACCGCTTTTTGGCTTTAAAAACTCTCTTAATGTTGCTACATCATGTGCAGTGATCGGGTTTAAGGCAATTGAGAAAATTGCGGAAATAAAAAAGGCCACAGCACCAATAGCACAGTGACCTGAAAATCACTCTGATTTGCTTATTAACGTTCCCTGTAACTAACCCGTTTTTCTTCACGAATTCGTTTGCGTTTGGAGGAATTCAATCGTCTTTTTTTCTCTTCACTGGGTTTTTCAAAGTGACGGTATTTTTTTACATCAGACAGTATCCCTGCTCTTTCGCATGTCTTAGTAAAACGGCGAAGAGCTTTTTCGAATGCTTCATCTTCCCTTACAACGATACCGTTCATTCAGTTCTCACCTCTTTTCCGTTTCTAAATTGTTTGAAGATAGTTTCTAAAAATAGTTCTTGATAAAATCCAAGTCAAGCACTCAGTTTAAATTGTGCATTCTATAGTTGTTCATAGTATTTTTAGGTTGAGCCAAAAAGCAGATCTGGAAAAATCGGTTTCATACAAATATGATCGGCAAAAAATAAATAACAGGAGTTGTAAATGACTTACTTCGGACTGGATCTATTTCTTCGTAATTTTCCCACTGAACTTAAAAAGAAAAGAATTGGTGTTGTTTGCCATGCTGCTTCAATAACAAAATCATGCTCACATATTCTGGATATGTTCGATAGCCATTCTGAATGTATACTGGCAGCAATTTTTGGCCCGCAGCATGGACTCCACGGCCAAACCCAGGATAACATGGTTGAGTGGGAAGGGCGTACAGATCCTAAGCGAAACATTCCTGTTTATAGCCTGTATGGGAGAAACCGCAAACCAACTGCAGGTATGTTATCGGGTCTTGATGCGCTCGTGTTTGATTTGCAGGATGTTGGAGCTCGACCATATACTTACGTATGGACCCTGAAACTGTGTATGGAAGCCTGTATGGAGAGTGGAATCCCGATATGGGTTCTTGATCGTCCTAATCCGGTTGGTTGTATGGGTGTTGACGGGCCG
Organism: Chitinispirillaceae bacterium; assembly: GCA_035306725.1. Lineage (GTDB taxonomy): Bacteria > Fibrobacterota > Chitinivibrionia > Chitinivibrionales > Chitinispirillaceae > JAAYEB01. Next base: position 7,607 of record DATGNN010000394.1, read on the forward strand.
GTTTTATCAGAGCAATACTATTCTTTTGTAGGGGGGGCTCCGGTACCGCTTTGTCATAGGTTGACAATGGGAGAACTGGCTTCTCTTATGAAAAACATGTTTTTTGAAAAGCTTGATCTTAAAGTGGTATGGATGGAAAACTGGTGGCGTAATTCATTATGGCCGCAAACAGGTCTGCCCTGGGTAATGCCTTCACCAAATATGCCTTCAGTGGATACTGCAGTTGTTTATCCTGGAATGGTTTTGCTTGAAGCAACCAATCTCTCGGAGGGCAGGGGAACTACACGCCCGTTTGAACTGTTTGGCGCTCCCTATATTAACATCGAAAAGTTCAGGAAAATTCTGTTTTCATATAAGCTTGAAGGTTGTTTTTTCAGAGAGAATGGTTTTATTCCGACATTCCAGAAATGGAACAATCAATACTGTTTTGGAATGCAGATTCATGTGACAGATCCATGTATCTATAAACCGGTACTCACAGCTGCTGTCATTATTGATTCTGTAATAAAATCTTCCGACGGAAGGTTTAAATTCAAAGATCCCCCGTATGAATATGAAACAGATAAAATGCCTTTTGATATACTTTCAGGTAACGATTCGTTAAGAAAAGAGTTAACCAACGGTGTCTCAATCGATCAGTTGGCTGAAAAATGGGCTCAAAGTTATGAGCAGTATACAGATTTTATTTCAGATATTGTCTGGTATCCGGAGATGAGTCAATGAGGGGTTTCATTCTTGCAGCAGGATTTGGCACCCGTCTCAGGCCGATTACAAATCATATACCCAAAGCGCTTGTTCCGGTCTGCGGTAAAGTGCTTCTTGAACATGCCCTGGAAAAACTGACAAAACTGGGCATAGAAACAATTGGTGTTAATTCTCACTATCTGACAGAACAGATAGAAGCGTATAAAGGCAAGACATCTTGTCCTTTCGAAATTTTCAGAGAAGATGACAGAATACGGGGAACCGGAGGAGCTTTATATTTTGCAAGAAATTTTCTTGGCCGGGAAGACTCCTTTTTTGTAATGAATGTTGACATTCTGTCTGATTTATTATTAAATAATATTATTGATTCTTTCCTCAAATCCAGTTCTGTTTGTACGCTTGTGGCTTTTGATGCTCAGAGAGGAAAGGGAACCATTCTGTATGATAAAGATTCCGGACAGTATGTAGATGTTGCAAACCGGGATAACAGAAGAGAGAATCTGGCTGAAGCAGATTTTGTCGGCATGGCTTTATACAGAAAGGAGTTTCTAAACTTTTTAACTCCATCCGATTTCTCTGTCGTACCAGTCTGGAAAAGGGCTGTTGAATCCGGTGCAGAAGTAACAGTCAGTTTATTGGAAAAGGGTTACTGGAAAGATGTTGGTACCTTGAAGTCTCTTGCGGATATCCACTTTGATGTTATTGATGGTCTGATAAAAATATGCGAATCGGAAGGGATGGTAATCGATAAGGAAAAGAAAATCTGTATTCCTGAAAATGCGAATAGTAATGTAATCAATTCCTGTGGTATTTATTCATGGGTTGAACAGCAACTCCTGCCTTCAGGATGTCATATAAAAGAGAGTGTAGTGTTTAAAAACAGTTTAATACAGGAAAACAGGCAGATAATACGTTCGCTTGTAACACCATGGGGAGTTATTCCGTTTGACGACAAAAAATGATTGTTTTCTTACTCCGGCACAAATTGAGTTTATCAAAACTCTTCTTGACGATTTTTCATTGGAAGAATGGACAGTTGAACTGGCCGGAAAAGCTGCTTCACAGAGGTATTTCATACGTGTAAGCCAAGAATTGCGATCCTGTATTTTAATTGTATGGGACAGTAGTGACCCCGACTGGGACCGTTTTTTAACCATTGCCGGAAAGTTAAGAAAACAGGTTTCTTTTTTACCGCAAATATATGGTTGTGATCCGGAGCATGGGTTGATTCTTGAGGAAGATCTTGGCGACCTGACACTTAAAAGATATTGTAAAGAAAACATTTCTGATTCACGACAAACAGTCACCCTTTACAAGAATGTATTGGATGCACTCAAACAATGGCATAATCTGGATTTCTCACCATGTGCTTCAGTGATTTACAACCGTATGGACCAGGAGATGTTTTTATGGGAAACTGCTTATTTTGCCCGTTACTGTGTTCAGGATTATTTCGGATGTGAATACTTGCTGGATAAGAGATGGGAACAGGAACGCAGGCTTCTTTCGCAAATAGCATCATCCTTGCCACCAGTCTTTATCCACCGTGATTTTCAGTCGGAAAATATAATAATCCAGGAGAATGAAATAAGGTTTGTAGATTTCCAGGGAGCACGTTTGGGCCCGGCTTATTACGATATTGCATCGCTTCTTTTTGATCCTTATGTTGAATCGCTTGATAATAATGTTGCTGATGAACTTGTTTACTGGTACAGTGAACAATCTGGAAATGCAAATAACGACAAACGGGATTTCCTCGTATGCGCATCACAGCGATTGATGCAGGCACTGGGAGCTTATGGAAATCTCTGTCTGCATAAAGGCAGGCAATGGTACAGGGAATATATTCCGGTTGCTTTACAAAGACTTTCCAGCGTTCTGGATCAGCTTGATGAATTCAAACACATAAAAAGGGTAGTTGAAGCCTGTGAGGAAACGCTGCTCATGAATAGTAAATAGAATTGTGAATTGTGAATGGTGAACTCGGAATTCAGGAAATGCAGCAGGGTTTATAATGTAAAATAAAATGTAGATCCTTTTCCAGGTTGCGATTCTGCCCAGATTTCTCCACCATGTTTTTTTATAATCCTGTATACTGTAGCCAGGCCTACGCCTGTACCCTTAAATTGTGATGTGGAATGAAGCCGCTGGAAAGGCTTGAACAGTTTATCTTTGTATTTCATGTCAAAACCAGCACCGTTATCTTTTATATAGAATACCTGATTGTTATCACGTAAAAAGAAATCAAAAGAAATTTTTGTTTCAGGTTTTTTACTCGTAAATTTCCATGCGTTACTCAGAACATTTTCGAGAACTATTCTGATCAATCCCGGATCGCAGCTTGCTGCAAGATTTTTATTGATTTCAATACTTGCGGAGCGAAAAGGGGATCTGTTGTGAAGTGAATTCAGAATATCTTCGGCAATCGCGCCCAGATTGACATTCTCTTTTTTCAGTTCGGTTTTTGATATTCTGGAAAGGGTCAACAAATCATTGATAATGACTTTGATACGAATTGAGGACTTTTTTATTACTGAAAGGTAATTTATTGCATTTTCATCCAGTTTCTCTTTGTATTCTTCTTCAAGTAATCCACAGAATGATTCAATCACATGCAGGGGAGACCGGATATCATGTGATACGGAGTGACTGAATTCAGTCAGTTCACGGTTCGTTTCATTCAGCCGGTTATTAAGATCTATCATCTCTTTTTCCCAGGTTTTGCGTTCTGTAATATCTGTAACCATTCCCAGTCTGATATTGTGCATTTTACCATTATCTGATGACAATAAATTTTCAGCTTCAATAACAGGCATTGTCACACCATCTTTTTTTCTTAGATTTTTCTGACGAATACCTCTTACCCTTCGGTCTTTACCATGAAACAATTTATCAGAGTTGTCAAGAAATTCGCGAATGTCTTTTCCATTTAATTCTTCCTGATCATATCCAAGCATTTGTGCAATTCTGCTGTTTGCATAGCTGATCCTGTGATTCTCATCAATTACCCAGATTCCTTCCTGTGCCGTTTCAACTATTGAACGATAATAGATTTCACTCTCCTTTAATGCATTTTCCATGTACATACGTTTTTTTATCTGAGTTTTTAAATTATCGTTGGATTCTGACAATGCAATTGTTCTTTCATTTACTTTTTGTTCCAGTGTGGCCTGGGACCTTCGCAATTCATTTTCCATCTGTATGCGTCTTTTAATTTCTGATTGTGCTTTATTGTTTAGGTTTTTAAGATGAGTGACAAGTTTCTGATTGTTTACATATAACCGAAAATTTGAACTTATGATTTTATGGTTGGTTTCTGCTGTAAAGCTAATGAGTATTCCAAACAGTAAGAACATTCCTGCCATGGCCAGGTTTATTGATGTTCCCATTATACAAAAAACTACAATTTGAGGAAGTAATATTGGTATTATAAAACCATAGTATGTTTTTCTCAGAGAAGAATAGATTGCAGCAGAACCTGCACCCATTCCACCCAGTACCAAAGCGATTATCATCTGATGTGGGATGGAATCATGATAAAATCCGAAAAAAGCCGAAGCTCCCCAGATAAGCCCTGATGTAAACAGAAAAGCCGTAAATAATCTTTCGCGGCTTTTAACATGCTGGAATTTTAAGGTGTCTATTAAAAACAGTGCATATAATGCAATCCGTAGAAATGCAAAAAACACCTGAACTGTCAGCCAGGATAATAACACGATTCCTGGTACGAGAGCTCTAAGAAAAAAGTAGACAACGAAACTGTTGATTATTGTAGCAGCAAATCCAATGGGAAGCAGTTTATATATTAAATCAACCTGCTTTGCCAGGACCTGGTTGCTGGAATCATTATTCAAGTAATTCCTTTCATTTTATTAATAATAATGAAGGAAGCAAAGAGGATACCTTAAAAGCTGATTCCCTGAAGTCAGATTAAAACATGTTTCCCGGGTTAAAAATCCAGTCAGGATCAAGTGAATCTTTAACTCTGCGCATCTGATTAATCGCATCAGGTCCGTACATGCGTAAAAGCTGGTTTTTTTTAATTTTTCCTATTCCATGTTCTGCAGAAACTGTTCCTCCGTTATTTACGGCAAGCTGCATCAGACTGTCATAAATTCGTAAAGAATCCGACAGCTCTTTTTCATTTTGGGGAATAAGATTTATATGGAGATGATTGTTGCCAAGATGGCCGAATGAAGCAAAGGTGACATTGGCTGTTTCAATGATTTTCAGACTTTCGTTATAAACAGCCCGGAAACTCTTGTCTGAAAGTGCCGAATCGGTACCGATTTTGCGTATCGATTTGCAGTTTCTTTTCGCAGCAGCTATAAGCCTGTTAATTGTTTCGGGAACTATATGACGGAAGTTTTTGAGACGCTGCTGTTCAGAAAGGTCAAAACCGCTCCAGGTTTCATCAAACGAACTACCATTTTCTATAAGTTTATTTTCCCATATTTCAAAAATCGATTCAAATGGTTGTGAATCGTTTTCCATGTATTCCCACAGAATCGCACATGTTTTATTACCTGGAAATTCAGGAATGGAATTGTCGGAATCTGTGCGATTAGCATTGATCAGATCAAGAGTACTTTGATCAAAGTACTCAATTGAAGCGCAGTTGGAATCGGTTTTAAGAAAATCCGCAAAATCAAATGCGCCTTCCCGGGTATCAAAAAAACTAAGGCCCGAAAGAAACTCTATTTTGTGATGCAAGAGGATTCCGATTTCAGAAATACATGCCAGCGTTCCTTCACTGCCTATAAAAAGATCAATCAGATCTTTTGGCTTGCTTGGGTGTTGTGGTTTCGAATAGTATCCCGAAGTGTTCTTGGTGTCTGGACTTGAGTAAGTAAGGGGTGGAATATTGATAAGCGTACCCTGATCTGTATGTATGTTAAAACCGTTTTCCTGTTCAAAGATACTGTCCCTTTTTATTGAAACTGTTTGTGCTCCGGCAGTTATCAACGAAAGATACTGTATATGAGAACGTGTGGGGCCGAATCTGAATGTACGCGCACCCGATGCATTGGTTGCAACTGTTCCACCCAGTTGAGCAGTTGTTTCTGTTGGATCCGGGGGATAAAAATACATGTTATCACCTAAATATTCGCTGCCTTCAACATAATATGGCCAATCTTTTGGGGCTCTGAGAAATGCTGCAATTTCATTAAGAGTTATACCCGGATCGCAATAAAGAATTGGGCTGGAATTATTTGGCCACTCAATTTTGTGTATTCTATTCATTGATGAAAAGCAGATTGCAATACAGTCTTCCACAGGAACTGCACCGCCGGTAGTTCCGCTTTGTGCTCCGATAAATGTGATTTTTTCCTGGTTTTGGGCAGCATATTTAATGATTTCTCTCAATTGATCTTTTGATTCAGGAAAATAGATCTCTTTAGGTACACCCGATTCATAGCCGGATTCATCACGAAGCAGATCCTCAAAATCCTGCTGGATTATTTTTTTATCTTTTATTGTACGCATATTCAAACATTGCCTGTTTGACAAGTATTTCAAACAAAATTTTTTAAAAAGCTACTTCTTTTTCTTTTCTTTTCGTAATGCCCGTATTTCTTTCAAGCTCAAACCAGTGATTTCATGGATAAAACTGTTATCCATACCCTTTTCTATAAGTTTAAGGGCATTTTCTTTTTTGTTTTTCTCGATACCTTTTTCAATACCTTTTTCCAAACCCCTTTCGATACCCTTCTCAATGCCTTTTTCGAT
>DATGNN010000395.1:0-5175 GCA_035306725.1 Chitinispirillaceae bacterium
CGAACCGGTTCCGTCTTTTGTTCCGGGTGCAGTTTTACAGGCAACCTCGGCTCTTCCGTCACTGTCCAGGTCATATACCATAAACTGTGTGTAGTGGGCTCCTGACCTGATATTTATACCCAGGTCAATTCTCCATAAACTGGTTCCGTCAAGCTTTACTGCCTCCAGGTAAGTCACATCCGTATAACCTTGCTGTGAATTATCTTTTGCGTTGTCGGGTTCCCATTTTATCACTAATTCATACTCGCCATCACCATCCAGATCACCACATGATAAATCATTAGGAGAATAATTTCCACCCTGAGGACCTTTTGGAGGGCAATTCAGTGGAATTTTTTTATATTGTTGAGCCCAAACGCCGACACTCTTTGAAGGTGACGATTCTGTACCATTTATAATTGATGTTACATAATAGGCATCTGCACTACTACCGTCGGGATCAACATAATTAGTACTTTCGATGATCGGGTCCCCGTTTATCTTCTGGCTGTTGCGATAGATGTTGAGTCCTGTTGAAGTGGGTTCTGTCCCAAACATACGCCAGGAGATAAAAATATCACTGCCGCGATTCACTGCGACAACACCGCGATCAAGTTTTTCCATCAAACGGGCTGCTTCAGAGTTTAAAGAAAAACAGATTATACTAAATGTGAAAACTGTCAGTCGAATGAATTTAACCCGTACGGAAGAAGATGTTAAGCTGTTCATAAAAATACCTTTACAATGATCTGAATAATTATTTGGTAAGAAAAATGGATCAGATTAGTACCTATTTAATTAGTATAATAAAATATATACAGCCAGACAGATCTTTTTTACCTGATTTTTATTAGTCCCCGGAAAAACACAATTTTACTTGCAAGGTTTTTAACCTTGAATGATTTTAAACTGAATGTAGAAGAATATTCTGATTCTCGGGTATATGCAGGATTTTGATAAACATTTTTATATCGGTATATTTATCAGTAGCTTACTTTTGAAAGAAAATGTGAATCCAATGGTTCCGCAAATATGGATACGAGGCAATCAGATACAAATTAAACAGGCATGTACAGAAGTCACTTGCTGTGAAACCATGGTTTCTATATCAATTAAAAGATAAAATGCATAAGTGTAATTTTTAAAGTAACTTGTTATCAAATTTGAGCTTATAATAGGTACAAAAAACGATATACTATCACAAACCAGGAGGATTACATGAGGTCTTTTATTAAGTTAAGCGTTTTAATGGCTGTTTCTGCGTGTTCACTCTTTTCTGCTCCAAAATTTCCTTTCCCGCATAACGCAGAATACCCCTACGGAATTATGCCATCCAGTATCGATAACGAAAAGGTTCAGGAAACATATGAGGAGTTTATGGAATTTTATGAGGAAAGTGGAGACCTGGCCAGAATTAAACATGATAATCTGGATTCTACAGTTTCCGAGGGAATCGCGTATGGTATGATAGTTATGGTGTATATGGATAATGATAAAAACAATACGCGGGATAAATTTGACAAGTTGTGGAAATATTATAACAGCTTTTTGAATAAAAACGGCCTGATGAACTGGAAAATTCATGGATTTTCTAATGTTGTTGGTAGAAATGCAGCCACAGACGCGGAGCTTGATGCTGCTTTTGCTCTTATGCAGGCTTACAAACAGTGGGATGATGAAAAATATCTGACAGATGCTACTGAACTTATCGGGAAAATTGCAGAATTTGAAATCAACGAAAATGGTTTCATTAAACCAGGTGACAGTTGGGACAGCGAAAAGAATCCCTCTTATTTCAGTACCGCGGCTCTTGAACTTTTCAAACAGGCAAGTAATTTTGGATGGGACAGGATTATCGAGAATGCATATTCTCTTATAGAGAAATCCAGAAACAATAATACAGGCCTGGTTCCTAACTGGTGTAATGAAGAAGGGGTCCCTTCACCAGCTCCTCCATATGATCCAAACAGGGGAGCATATTACTACGACGCAACACGTGCGCCATGGCGTCTTGCCTGGGCATACTCCTGGTATGGACATGAAAAGGCAAAAGAAACTTGTGATAAAATTGCGTCATGGATATCTTCAGAAACTGGCAATGACCCTTCAGAAGTTGTTGATGGGTACAATCTGGATGGTTCAGAAATTGGAAGATCGAACAATGCTACATTTGTCGGTCCTTTTGCATGTGCCGGTATGGTTGATGAATCACATCGCAGTTGGCTCGACGAGAGTTACAGCCATCTTGCTTCAATCGAAGAAACCGTTTATTATCAGGTGTCCCTTAAAATGTTGACACTGCTTTATCTTTCTGGTAATATGCCTAATCTTTGGGATCCGCCAAACAGTATTTCTCCACTCCACAGATCCGGCTTAAAGAATTCAGAACATCTGGACTTTGCCTTTTCAAATACGGCTAATGGCGTTAAGCAAATCTCTTTTTCAGTATCCAGGCCTGATCATGTTAATATTTCGATATACACGGTTTCAGGTAAACTGGTATCTACTCTTTTAAAAGGAAATTATGAAAAAGGGACACATCATGTAACTGTAGATCCATTTCTTCCTGCAGGAGCATATATTTTACGTATGACAACTCAATCGGCAGAGGTAACAAAGCCGTTGATGATGACACGGTAAGTTATGGTGGTTGCGTTTATGAATGGTCACGCGATTAAACCATATTTTGAAAATAAACTGTATTGTGAATTGTGAATAATGAAAGACAGGTGACAGTATGAAACAACAGATTATCTTTTTGTTGTTATTGGTCTTGATAAACGGAGCAAAAGCTTCGATTAATATCCGTGAAATACGTACAGCTTCTGATAATGTACTTGTTGTTCTGCTTCACAATGATAACGAGGTTGACATTTCGGAATTCGACCTGAGCAGTACGAAGTGGAAAATAAATGATAAAACCCCTTCGGATATCGGTTTGTATGCCATGGAGGCCGACTCCTGTGATTATCATGTGTATCTGGAGACAGAGACTCTTGAGAATGGTGTTGATTATTTGATTTCGACGCCGTATGGAGATACTGCAATACAGTTTGATGACCGCAAAATTTTCTGTGAATCAATTAAAACAAACCAGGCAGCGTACAGCTCTCTTGCGAACAATAATTACGCTCTGTTTGCAATATGGCTTGGTGATAAAGGAAGCAGGCAAATAGATGGTTCACTTCCGGAATATGAAGTTTTCGAACAGTATACGGATGAAACAGTGGCATCCGGCACCCTTACAGAAATCGGAGAAAATTCTTCATCGGGTGATTATGTTTACCGCATAGATCTTTCTTCGGTTCCTGAAGGCGGACCGTATATAATTTCAATAAAGGGGTATGGATGTTCCTGGCCTTTTGAAGTGGGAAGTACGTTTTCGAAACGTCTTGCTTACATAATGTTTCGTTCCCAGTATTATCAGCGGTGTGGTTGTCCGATTGTCGAGCCTTATGGATGGAATATCAGGGATAAACCTTGTCACACGACAGTTTATGATGTTGATGGGGATATTGGGGAAGCCAGAATAAGAGTAAACGGAAGTGAACCCTCCTTTGTTTGCATTGGGGGGTATCATGATGCAGGAGACGCGGACAGGCGGGCTTATCATATGGCAAACCCGATAATCAATCTGATGATTTATGAAGCATTTCCGGATCTGTTTTATGATGAGCAGTTTAATATTCCGGATCAGTTTGATTCTCTTGGTAATATTATTGGTAAGGGAAACGGAATACCGGATATTATTGATGAAGCAGTTTGGGGTACTCTTGTCTGGGAATATCTTCAGAACGATGATGGAAGTATTCATTTTGGTACAGAGACTTATGGATATCCCGATCCTTTTGCTGCACCCTTGGATCAGGACGACAAGCTGTATGGTACTGTAAAGATTGACGACAGGGCTGCTGCAACAGGAGCAGGGCTTTTTATGCATCTTGCGCGTATAGTTGAACCATTTGATTCTGAGTATAGCGGTAAACTTTATAATCGCGCGCAAAAATCATTTAATTTCATCAAAGACAGAATGGCTGACCCTGAAAAGCTTTACTATTATGTACAAAAATATCTTTATGACGGGGATGCGAATGCTCATGAACAGTTGAAAAATCTGAGAAACAGTGTTGATAACATGAATGAAAATGTTTGGGGATGTTACGGGTATTCTCTTAATGACAGAGCATTTGATAATCCGGGATATTTCCTTTCTTATATACTGGAGACCGAAAAAGAGACAGATCCGGATATGGTGGCCTATTTCATATCAGAATTAAAAGAGGCTGCGGATGCAAATCTTGCAGAACTTTCAAAATATGCTTATCCTGTGGGAAATGATCCTGATAATGATAATCGTTGGGGGCATAATGTTATGCAGCCGATTTATGCCTGTGCACCTGTTCTGTACTGGAAATTGACAGGAGAACAGAAGTACATTGATGGCGCGTGTGAACTGATGAATTACATATTGGGTTTGAATCCTCTTGGAATCAGTTATGTGACTGGTTTGGGATTTCATCAGGTTCATAATCCCCACGACAGGGAGAGTGAGTACACAAAGTCTCTGGGGTGGGGCCCTAAGCCGGGAATAACTGTGTTTGGGCCAGGTGTTTTAGGTTTTGGAGCTGGAGCTCAAACTCATCCTGGAATAAATTCACTTCCTTCAGAGAGAATGTTTGGTGATGATATAAATTCGATTTCAACTGCTGAATTTACGATTTTTGAAACCATGAGTCATAATTCGATTTTTACTGTTCTTTCAAATGGTGGAACCTGGGATGAAAATGATGATCCATTTTCCAGGCAGCAGACTTCTGTTAAAAAGAGATCAAAAAATGCTAATAACAGGAATGTACCATCATTTTCTGTATATTTGAGAGAGAATACCTTGAATCTTTCTTTCAAACTTGAAAAACCTTCAGAAACCGGTATTACTGTTTATTCGTTAATTGGCAAAAAAATTATGAGTATTGATCTGGGTAAAATGGATACCGGTGTACACAAAATTGAATTGCCTTTGAACGGATCAGCAATGAGACTGGTTTCAAAAGGAGTAAATATAGTAAAGCTTCGAACCGGTAAACAGTTGCAGGTGAGTTCAATTATGGTGTATTAGTCTGTTACTTTTTACCGGAATCGGTATCAGCATCCAATAATTGCCGATTAAAATGCTTTCCTTATAAAAACTCGAAATAT
>DATGNN010000396.1:0-4009 GCA_035306725.1 Chitinispirillaceae bacterium
TTCTATTACCTGCTTCAATAATGTAAATTTATGCTTAGTTGGCTTCACCATGACTCCTTTGTTAAATGTGTTACAACATTAACATGTCATGGTGTTAGCCTTTATGTCAACTTTTTTGAAATCCTATGGGATGGTAATGAATTTGGTTCTTATATTTTTAATTCAGCGAACAGGGATAAGATTAGGAAGAGAGAAGAGAAATTATCGTGTTATGCACAAAGATGTAGTAGAAAAAATACGTGATTATCGTGCCTGGAAAAAAGCTGGAGACGCAAAACCAAGCGAAATAAGAGAGAAGGTTCGTGAAATATTATTATCATTCAATGATAATTATATGAGAAAAATGCATAGAGAAGAAGTTTCTGCTACAATAAAATATAATAATATAAAAGAAAATAAATTATATCCAATAAGAGTTGGATGTGACTGTAATGAACGAAGCTATGGTGAAGAAAATTACAATGATTCTTTTGTGTACAGGGTTTTATGCGAACCTGGTAGAAAACTTCGTTATTTGTATGTCAAAGACATCAATAATCCTGATAAATATGAATATGAAGTAATGGGAAAGTATTCTAATGATATTCTTAAACGATCAAAAGATAAATATGTCACATTTATTGCTTTACCCATTAGAGCTGGTAGAATAGTGGGAGATAGTTCAGAAGATATATCTGTTCGTTCAGATTTAGGAATTCTGGGTTTTGATTTAAATGATGCATATGGTTTTGGAAATCTTGAAGAACATGAACTTGAGTTCATATCGTGTTTTGCCGATATGTTATCTGAACCGGTTCAAGATCTCGTTGATGCCCAACAATTATATTGTAATTAGGAGGAAACTGCTATGTTAGGAACGACGATAAACTTTGTTTCAGAATATTTGAAGAATTGCCCAGAAGAACACCTGGAATCTTTGTGGAATTATTTGAATGTACCAGGGAGATCAAATTTATTGATTAAACACCTGAAAATTGCTCCACTTGTTATCGAAAAAGAGAATTTTCAACTACCGATAAGATCAGTTGAAGAATATCATAGTATTATGGATTTTTTAAATGTTCAATTAAAAAAAAATGATAAAAAATAGATTGCTCAATTTTTAAATAAAAAATTAAACATAATCAGGTTGGTTCGGTAAACACATTTAAAAACAGTTGTTTCAAATAAGCACATAACTCCATAAAAAAAGTTCTCAAAGATATCGATATAATAACTCCGCTACTAAAGCAGATTTTCGGGTCGGACCGCAGTAACTGCTTGTTTTTAAAGATAATAACACCTGAAAAAGGACCATTTCCAGCCTTAAACACCGCTTTTTAGCTTAATAAAGATGGTTTTAAGAGATGTGTTTTTTTATTTTATTTTCTACCATCTTCCCCAAAACACCTTTAAATTTTAAAATCTCTGATTTAAACGGGCTATTGTAAATATATTATCAGTTTGGTATTTCAGAGCCTTTTGGATTTTTTTTGCACTATCGTATATTCTATAGAATTACCCTTCACTGAAACTAAATCAGCCTTTGAGGCTTCGGAATTAAAACATAATCAAGAGTGTTTTGTTGTACGAAAACGTGCCATCCTGTATCTTAAATTTACTCAGAAAACCAAATAACCCCGGAGAACACCATGAATACACTATGCTCATTCGATTTACAAACAGAGCTTCAGTCACGTTTTGGTTTTTCCCGATTTAAAAAAGGTCAGTTACAGGTAATTGAAAGAGTAATGAACGGAGAGTCGGTAGTTGCAATATTTCCTACCGGTGCCGGTAAATCTCTTTGTTATCAGTTGCCCGCAACGCTTCTTCCCGGAATTACGCTTGTAGTATCTCCACTGCTTTCTCTGATGAAAGATCAGTTACAGTTTCTTCATGAACATCACATACCTGCAGCATCACTGGATTCTACTTTAAGCCGTGATGAGTATCATGAAGTACTGGTAAAAGCTCAGAATGGTGAGTTAAAAGTCCTGATGATTTCGGTGGAGCGATTTCGCAACGAACGTTTCAGGAGTCATCTGGCCAATATGGATGTTTCGCTTCTTGTTGTTGATGAAGCACACTGTATATCTGAATGGGGACATAATTTCCGGCCGGAATATCTCAGGATACCTGTATACAAAAAGGAGTTTTCTATCAGACAGGCATTGCTTCTTACTGCTACTGCGACACTGGAAGTTGGTGATGACATAAGGGAAAAATTTGATATAGAAACTGAAAATCTTGTTCGTACCGGTTTTTACCGTAAAAATCTCCACATAGATGTTTGTCCTGTTAAATCGGATGAAAAGATAGCATTTCTTATCAAGATGTTAAAAAGTGATCAAAACCGGTTTCCTGCGATCATTTATGTGACATTGCAGAAAAGTGCCCAAATGGTTGCTGATGAATTGAGCAGGGCTGGTATTGATGCGCATGCTTATCATGCGGGTATGGAAAATGAATACAGGGAACAGATCCAGAACCGGTTTATGGCCGGTGATATACGGTGTGTTGTTGCAACCATTGCGTTTGGTATGGGTATAGACAAAAAAGATATACGTTCAGTAATTCATTTTGATCTTCCAAAATCTATTGAGGGGTATAGTCAGGAGATTGGGAGAGCTGGCCGTGATGACCTGGATGCATCATGCACTCTTCTTGCAAACAGGGATAGTATTGTAACACTTGAGAATTTTGTGTATGGTGATACTCCCGAAAGGAGCGGGTTGAGAGAACTTCTGAGTGAGATAAAAAATGCCGGATCATTCTGGGAGGTAAAACTGACCTCATTATCCAATAAAACCAATATCCGGCAATTGCCTTTGAAAACAGCTTTGGTACACCTGGAGATGGAGGGAATAATCGCTTCATCATACACCTATTTCAGTGAATATCAGTTTAAAACAAAGCTCAGTGGTAAAGAAATCGTATCCGGTTTTTCGGGTGAAAGGGCAGAATTTCTTCACAGATTGTTGAAGTGTGCAGTTCCTAAAAAGGTATGGATTGCAATTGATTTGTCTCTTTTTGTGCAGAAGTATGGCTATGAAAGGGAACGGGCAGTTGCTGCGCTTGAATATCTTGACAGCAAGGGATTAATTGAACTGTCGGTTAAGCAGGCTGTAGATGTTTACCGGGTTGGCAGTAATGATTTTGATATTGATTCAATGACAGATAAGGTTTATGGAATATTCAGGAAAAATGAGAATCATCAGATAAAGCGGATTTCTGAAATGGTCGATTTTTTCGAGAGCAAAACCTGCCTTTCATCGGGACTATCAAGGTATTTTGGTGAAATGACAGAATCAGAATCCTGCGGCCACTGTTCTGTTTGTAAAGTGGGTCCAGTCAGAATGGAAACTGCTTCAGTACAAAAACCGTTATCTTCTCATGATATTGAAAATTATTCGAAAGATTTTATGGAAACAGCAGGTGAAAAAGTGAGCCCGGTATTGATAACAAAATTTTTCTGTGGGATATCCTGTCCTTTATTTACCAGAATCAGGGCACAGAAACTAAATGGTTTCGGAGTATTTGAGAGCTATCCTTTCGGGGAGGTTTTATCTGTTGTTGAAAAGATTTAATATCTGGATTTAAGAGATCATCATGTTCGCCGGGCGCACACGACCCCCGCAGTAGAAATTAAAAATACGAAATAATTAATACGAAATACGAAACAGAACGATTAGGAAAATTCGAAATCCTAAATCCGAAATTCGAAACAAAATCAGAGAAAAAGCAGGAAAACAAGCAGAAAAAATAGAAATTCGAAAAAAGAAATCAGGAGCAAAGTCAAAGAAAAGTGTCTGAATCACCGAAACAATCTGGTATTTTTTTTATTTTTTATCCACTTCAGTGGATAAAGAATCAGCAGCATTCCGCGGCCGTTATGTTGAGCAGTACCTGTACTTAAGAAAAGCAGCTTTTTTGTTCGAGTCCCGCAATCTACATTTACTTATTGAACGAGTTTAAAAAATGTTTTCAGAGCGGGCGAGTTTAAAAGCTGCGTACTGTTTGAAACCCTATG
>DATGNN010000397.1:0-2529 GCA_035306725.1 Chitinispirillaceae bacterium
TTGCCGGATTGAAGAAAAAATCGGGCAGGGAAGCATGGGATGTGTCTATAAAGGTTATCATCTTAAACTTGATATTCCTGTTGCAGTCAAGATTCTTCAGGCAGTCACATATATTCCGGATGCAAAGGAGCGTTTCTTACGCGAGGCACGCATATCAACCCGCATTCACCACCCAAACATTGTAGATGTTATTGACATCGGATCTCAAAGGGGAATCCATTTTATAATAATGGAATATGTTCAGGGTGATAATCTGCTGACTGTTATCAAAAAGAAAGGCAGGATCTCCCGGGAAAGTGCTATATCAATTGCACTGGATATCCTTAAAGCACTTGAACTGGCACTTGAACACAAAATTGTTCACAGAGATATAAAACCGGAAAACATCCTTATTACAAAAACGGGAAAAGCAAAACTTGCCGATCTGGGACTTGCACGCATGGGTGGAGAAGTAAATCTTACCAAACCAAATACCACACTGGGGAGTCCGCATTACATATCACCCGAACAGATAGAAAAATCGAGTGAGGCAGATCACAGGTCTGACATCTATTCTCTGGGCTGTACCCTGTATCATGCAATTACCGGAACAGTTCCGTTTTCGGGAAACTCTCTTATACAAATAATGCTTGCTCATCAGAAGAAACCGGTTCCATTAATAAGCAAGACTGTTAAAAGTGCAGACCCGAACCTTTGCAGAATTGTAGCCCGCATGATGCAAAAAAAGCAATCTGCGAGGTTTCAGACCCCAACAGAAGTTATATGCGCTCTCAACAAAATTTATCACAAAACTAAACCCAAAAACTACTTAAAATTGATAAATAAAACCAGTACTGCTCTTTACATAATTTTTGGTTCTGTCTTTTTCATTTTTTCAGTTCTCTTAATTCTGTTATTAACCTGAATCGAAGACACACATACATCCAACAAATCTACCTTGTTAAAACATTCATACCTGTTGTATACTTGTAATATATGAAAACACTATTTTTAATTCTGGCTTTCAGTGCAAACTGCTCGTTTTTTTTTGCCCAGGGAATTGATGATGAAATTATTGTAGATGAGCCCTGGGGTACCCATTTTTCTCTTGACAGAACCCCTGAAGGTGAAATACTCACTGTTGCAGCATGTGTTGCAGACAGTACCAGAATATATCTCCATGATATGGCAAACCGATCCATTGCATTCTTTGATACAGCAGGAAAATTCATCAACAAGATAAATCTGGAGAGTATTGGACGTGCAACATATGTTGGTGATGATTTCGTAGTAAGAAAAAACAATGCCATTTTTATCAACACTGTTGACAAACGTCTTGAGTATTATAATTTGTCTGATGGCAGTCGTGAAAAAAGTGTTCAATACCCTTATGACTATTTCAAGGATGAGTTCCCGGAACGAAACCGCAGAATTATTAACCGGATATTCCTCGATCAGGATAACATTTTACTTGGCAACAGTCATGCACTTTTTAACTTTAATGAACCCGGTTTAGCAAAAAGATCCCGTTCCCAAAAAATCATGAGATCACCACCAAATAAACAGATTCTGTTTTACGATTCAAGAAAGCCGGTAATTAAAGAATCGGGATCTGTACAATGGAAGGGCAAAAAATTCAAGATGAGGCAGTCACACTTCCCGCTGCTTGGAAAATCAATTGCAATTTCTGGTGAAAAGCTCATAACCTGCACAATCAATAATAATGGTGTGCAGATTTTCAGGACACGGTAAGCCAGTGTTTATTATCTTTCTTTTTTTAACTTCCGTTTCTTTGTATGCCTTCAGCATCGATAGTGTAATATCCCGCTCAGACAGTTGTGTACTTGTTGAATGGACACCCGATTCCAACAACACAAGTGCAGCCTGGTATTTAAACAATGGACTCCAATGCACCGGAACAGATTCGATTTATAGAAAATGTGATTTTTCACCAGGGTTGACTTATCGTGGAGTAGCATATTCGTATGGTGGTGAGGATCCATGGTATGTATTCCGCGACAAGCTTGAGCAGGGATTTCCTGCCGGATCTCATCAGTGTCATTATAATTCCTACGGAGATCCATCCGATACTATCGCGGGAACTGACTGTTCCGGATTCCTGAGCTTTGCCTGGAATTATCCCCGTTCTTCAACCAGCATGCTCTATTCCGACTCGAACCTTCAAACAGTCCCCTTTACGCAGCTTCAACCCGGTGATGCACTCGTTATGGCATCATCCGGCTGCGGCTATCATGCGGTCCTTGTTATCGAATCGGAAAGTTTGTCCGAAACAGTAATCGCCGAAGCTTCATCATCGGTATTTGGATGCAGGGAGCGGGTAGTTGATTTAAACCAGCAATACTGGAATTGCTACAAAGCACTGCGATATCCCGGTTTGACATCAATTAAAAAAGAAAAACAACAGACTGATAAAATACAATTGACATCAATAAAAAGATCCGGAAATGGAAAAAACTACCGGATCTCTTTTTCTTCACCATTCAGTGGTTCTGCAGGTATTTACAATGCAATTGGAAAAAGTATCTGCAG
>DATGNN010000398.1:0-2767 GCA_035306725.1 Chitinispirillaceae bacterium
ATGTTGCATCCCTTGTTCATTATCCAAATAGGCATGATTACCAACAACCAAGCCTGCACTAACGCCTCCCATCAATTCTACATCAAGTTTTGAATCAACAAGCAGATAACGCATATAAAGTGGAATTTCCACAAAATCGAAGACCTGAGAAAGCTCACCGTGCGTAATTAATGAATTATCGGCAGCATAGGTGCCTTCAAGATTAGCGGCCAGTTCTGCTCCGGCAGGTAAATTTACAATCTCTATCACTCCGGCTGTACTGTTCATTGCCATGTGGCTATTCTCCATTCTCACTGCGGTATTAAAGAACAGATTTTCACGCGATGGCGTAACAATTGCCATTTCAGGGCTGCTTCCATACATTTGTGGAGAACTGCCTGCCTGTTGCCCGTTTTGTGCATAATAAATACCACTTTCAATACTCCATTTACGTGATGTTTTGTATTTGACAGAAACTCCGCCACTTAGATTGGTTGTCCCATTGGATGCCTCCTGAGTCATGTTACTCGCATATGCAGCTTTGTGATTTGCAGAATAGGAAGCATATCCCGGTGAAACATTAACCCCCATCTGCCAACCTGCTTTTTCTTCAACATAACTTTTAATTTGCCGTGCATTATAATCAATCAGGCTTCTCTCGTAATCAGAAAGTTTTTTCGTGGTACTCACAGATACCTGTACTGCATTAGCTGCCACTTCATTTTGTAAAACTAAAACAGCAAGTTTGGATTCAAGCCGAGTAGGAATTACCAGCCATTCACGCTCAGGCTCACTTTGAGCTACCTTTTCTGATGATTTTTCTTTATAAGTTGATGGAAATTTATTTTCAGATTTTTTATCTCCGGCATTTGCTAAGATATTTTTTAAAGGTGGTACCTGCTCTCTCTTTTCTTCAACAGTTTCGGTTCCAGCCTCTTTGTTTGCATTTAAGTTTTCATTTTCCCGGAAATCGTCACGGGTTTCAGTTTCAACAACAGTTGGCATAACGGTTTCTTTTGATTCATTAAAGTACCAACCTGCTAAAAAAGCGAGCAAAACCAAGGCGGCAACAGCTGACCAGCTGAACCAGGCAGCACGTCTTTTCCGCCTTCCGTGCATTAACTGTTCGCTGATGCCATCCCACACATATGCGGGTGGATCTTCAGAAAAACCTTGCAGTTTTTCCCGAAACAGTTTATCTATATTATTATCTTCCTTCATTATGCAGGGTAATTTGTATTCGTTCCAATATCATTATACAGCTCCAGCACCTTACGTTTTAAAATTTCACGTGCCCTGGCAAGGTTCGATTTAGAGGTTCCTTCTGTAATATTCATAGCCTCACTTATCTGCTGATGGTTGAACCCTTCCATGACATACAGGTTAAAAACCATCCGGTAACGCGGAGGAAGTTGTTGTACCAGCTCCATGAGATCATCGGCTCCCATTTTTGCAAATACATCTTCCGAAATCTGTTCATGCTCATAAACCGCTATATCCTCTACCGGATATAAAACATTCTGTTTCTTGAACTTCCCAAGCGATACATTCACCATAATCCGTCTAACCCAGCCTTCAAAAGAACCTTCATGCCTGAAATTATGAACATTTTCAAAAACCTTCACAAAACCATCCTGCAGGTTATCTTCTGCCTCAGTACGGTCTTTGGAATACCGCAAGCAAACCCCGAACATTTTCGGTGCCAGCATCCGGTAAAGCTTTTCCTGTGCACGCACATCACCCGAGGCACAACCTTTGATTAATTTCTTCAATTCTTCCAAATCAGGCCTGTAAAAATTCTCTTCAAAATTACAGTTTTCTTTACTGTTTTCTCAACAGAATATACTTTACTATTACTTTTAGCTAAAAACAAAATCATTCTGAAGAGAATCAATTATTAGATCATAAACTTTAATAAAGGGTTGCGTGGAGACTTAAAAAAAATTTGCAGGCAACGCAACCATGATTGCCTGAATTTTATCATTGGTATAGACTGCATTACTATGACCGATTCGATGAAAGAAAACAAATATTAATACCAAAATAATTCTTAAAAAGATGAAAACACTTACCTCAATCTTTATTAGCTGTCTTATAATAATCTCCGGTTGTAATCTTCAGGACGATCCACTTGAAGATTTTCAACCCATTGAAGTGTCAGAAAAGGCCGCTCAACTCATCCATGCTGAAAATCAATTTGGGTTTGAATTATTTAAAAATGTTTATTCTGCAGAAACCGAACATGAGAATATAATGGTTTCTCCATTAAGCGTGAGTATAGCCTTAGCAATGACATATAACGGTGCAAGAGGTGAGACAAAAACTGCTATGGAAAAAACTCTGAAAGTTTATGGTCTCACTCCTGAGGAAATAAACGAATCTTATTTCAGTCTGATGAATGCTCTGAAATCTCTCGACCGTAAAGTTTTGCTTGAAATAGCAAATGCAGTCTATTATCGTGAAGATTTTCTGGTAGAACGCGAATTCATATCAACCAATGAATACTATTATAATGCCATTGTATCGCCATTGGATTTTAATAATACCAGTTTGTCGCTGGCAACAATAAATGGATGGGTGAAAGAAAAAACGCATGGCAAAATCGAATCTATTATCGATCAGATTGACAGCGATCATGTGATGTTTTTATTGAATGCAATTTACTTCAAAGGCATTTGGAAGACAGAATTTAAGGAAGCAGATACAAAAACTTTATCATTTACTGCAGGTACAGGGCAAACCATACAGGTACCTACCATGCAACAAGTGAATACTGTGCCTTATTATT
>DATGNN010000399.1:0-5700 GCA_035306725.1 Chitinispirillaceae bacterium
GTATGGTGATACAATTTCTTTTGACACCATAATTAAAATAACAGTAACTGAAGAACCTAAAAGTTATGGAGTTGTTTTCCCGGATACTGTCATTGCTGATGGTAAAATTATTATTGGTAACTTTCCCGACAAAACTGTTAAAATCGGTGAATTTGCAGTTTTTGAATTGGGAATTGATTTTCCTTTAGATTCTACTTATACTGTCAGTTCTATATGCAATGATTTTGACAATTTTACATTTAGTATGCATTGTAAAGGTAATGAACTGGGTATTCTGGTTGGTTGCAGAAATGATTCACCAACGATACAGGATGAGTGGACGATATCTATATCATCAGATAAATCAGATTCGTTTATAGTCAATGAAAGAGTAAACTACACAGTTGAATGGAAATAACAGTAAAACTGTCTGCAAAAATTGTGAAAACTACAGGAAACTTCTAAACGGATTATTATAATGAATTGCCAGGGGCGATACAATCCGTTTCACCTTTCAGATATAGTTTCAGTCCTGTTTCTCTTACTCTATTTTGGACTGGTATAGCAAATAACTTAAATTAAAGAGGCAATTATCCTGTCAGTAACCCCGGATTCAGTGATTATCTTTATCTATGCAATATAAGGAGTTGGCAAAACGAATATGCTTGAGTAAGCATGCAAATTCACATTGTTAGCACGCCAATAGATATTTTGTTTTAGAGAGATTTGGTGCTCACGATATTTTTTCAGCAAAACAAACAAACTTTTATCGCGTACATGGACATTAACCAGGATTCCGGTTATGAATATTGATTCTTATCCCGAGCGCAAGATGCTGCAAGCCACATATACAGAAAATTATCCTCACTATCACACAGCCATTTCAGAGCTATCCAATGACATTCAGGCCAGACTTGATACTCTTGATACCCATGTAACTGTTAAAGGCCGTATCAAGTCATTCGAAAGCTACTTTGAAAAGCTTCTGAAACGACTCGAAAAGCAGAGAAACAGTGGACTGATGGAGCCTATTCACGATATACTGGCTTTTCGTGTGGTATGCCCGTTTCTGGAGGACACAACCAGGGCAGAGGAGAAAATACGTGCAGCTTATATAATACACGATGTGGAGCGTAAAGGTGAAAACCACACTATTGGTGAATTCGGATACAACTGCACCCACCTGGTGCTGGAAATTCCCGACCGAATCCGTCAGCTCGTACCACTTCTTGATATAGAAACTGTTGAAGTTCAGATCCTCACGATTCTTCAGGATGCCTGGGCTGAAGTAGAGCATGAGTTGATTTACAAAAGCCATATCGCCCCTCTTGATACACCTTTGCGACGCAAACTGGCTGCAATCAATGCCACACTTACGCTTTCCGATATCACATTCCAGGAAATACGCGACTATCAGCGTCAGCTCCACAAAGAACTTTATAAAAGACGCCTGTCCTTTGCTGCTGAACATCCCGGACAAATTCAACATAACAATCATAATAAAAAAACATTCCATGAGACTTCGGAGACTGAATGTGAAATCAGATCAACGGAAACGAACATTCGAAACATGGATGATCTGCTTGTTGAGGCTCTTCATGCTCATAACCGAAAAAACTACCCGACTGCTATTGAACTTTATACCAGGATTTTACAGTCATCCATAGAAACACGACTCAGAACTATCGTACTGATCCATCGTGGAATTGCATATTTCTGTCAAACACGCTACGAGAAGGCACATGAAGATTTCACAGCCGCTACACACTGTGAACCCGATAACAGCAAGGCATTTTATCATCTTGGCACTGTAAACCGGGTCATGGGAGACTACACCTCTGCAATCCGTCATTTGCAGCAAAGCCTGAAACTTAATCCCTACCGGCTTGAAGCATTGATGGAATCAGCAAATGTATTATTCGAAATGGGAAACTATTCTGCTGTGCTTGAGTACTGCGAAA
Organism: Chitinispirillaceae bacterium; assembly: GCA_035306725.1. Taxonomy (GTDB): domain Bacteria; phylum Fibrobacterota; class Chitinivibrionia; order Chitinivibrionales; family Chitinispirillaceae; genus JAAYEB01. The sequence goes on from DATGNN010000399.1 coordinate 1,941, forward strand.
AAGCCTTGCGGATAAATCCCGAATTGCCCTCGGTTCTCAAACTGCACTCAATGACCCAGGCAAAGATAAGCTGACAAAGTATCCTTTTTTAACACCTTCCATCATGGTAACCCTGCATTTACAGGTTTGCATCTGCCAATTTCTGATCAGATTATCAAGATACTGCCGGGTCGTCTCTCAATCTTAAAGGGTGAGCCGGGTCGTAAACAGAATTTATCTTGATTGCGTATGAACTTTTTTCTTCTATATCGTGGTCGGTTACATAGTGTATATCCAGAAGTCCTTTTTGATTATATCCGGTTTTCAGATAGTTTATCTGTGATAATGCGATACTCCATCCCTCAAGCCACAGATTTAGTTTTTCCTTCTGTTCAGAAGACCCGTCAAAATGGATCAATAAGTCTATATCGCTGTTGAGTCGAGCAGTACAGGTATTGGTACTGCCAAAGAGATATATCCCCTTTACCCCAAATGATTTCATATCCATCTGTGCAGATATTTGTTCTGCCATAAAATAACGCCACTTCCACCCATGGTCTGCAGTTGAATGCGTAGTTTCTTCTATCTCCAGTTTTTCCGTTTTACTTGATTCGTCAGTATCGGAATGATCGAGATAAGCAACAGCTTTCCCTAAATCGGCATTCATAAGGACGACCAGTTCTCTGCCATCATGATTATTATCGGTATTGATCAATTTGATCACGTTTTCGAGTTGAGAATAACCCGGCAGGACCTTCGCAAGCTGGTTTTCGTTTCCTGTAAAAAAGTTTTCACAATATATAACTTCATTGTCTTCCGGATATAGCGGCAGATATTTTATGTTCTCCTCAACAAGATCCTGGAAAAAATGAGTTCCAAAGGACAGTTCAGGCTGGTGTTTAGATTTCTTTTGAGCTATTTCGATAAGCATAGATGAGTTATTAATTCCTGAATATGTTACCTGTACTCCTAATTTTATATCTCCACGACTCCCCCAACGCCCTGGCCCCATCAGGATAAAACTTTTTCTTGGCAATATTCTGTTTAATTCACTTACAGCATTTCCGACATTTACCAGATCCTGATAGTTTTCCAGGTTTCCATACTCCTTTGGGTCCACATAAACGATATGTTTGATTCCAGAAACTTCTCCATTTGAAACATATCTATTTGCAGTAAAAACAATGTTCTGATCTGGAATATCCGGAGGGATTGCTACTGGTAAATCATTTTTACTTCTGCTTTGGGGACGGCATTGAAGAAGGTAAAAGTCTTCCCCGTCACTGGCGAATTCAATATCAACCGGATAACCCAGTTTTTCTTTTAAAAGTGATAACATTCCTTTTAACTGTTTTATAAAAGGAGTTTTCTTTACCAGACCATCAAATGTCGTAACAGTTTCATCGGTTTTTAAATTTGCTGTGTACTTGTTGAAATCTGATACAAAATCGTTTTTCAGAACAGATAAAAAGTTATTCAGAGATGGTATTTTATTGCCATACTGTTGAAGTATCCCGGATATATGAATGGATGAAAAGCGGTTATTCTCAACATCAATAACATCCATTATCTGTGGAGAGTATTTCCTCAGTTCATCAGCAGTCTGATTAACTGGAAGATCGGGCTGCCCAAGAGAAATCAAAACAGGAAAGTCATCACCAACCCTGTCTACAGCACGTGTACCAAGCCCCATCACAATACGCACAAGTCCGTCTTCTCTTTTAACGCGCGGTGACCATCTCAATTCATTATTACTGAAAGCAACACCTGCATAAAGTGGAAAGTAAAACGGCCCGACTCTTGTCCCTACGACTTCCTGTACCATTATTCCCATCTGCTCGGTACAATCAAGCAGATTTCTCTCTTTTCTGTATTGGATAGAATCCGGGTTAAACATGGAAGCAAAGACTTCAAGAATTCCATCTACCAGACTGTTAAAACGTTCTGTTTTGCTTCCTGAATTAGTCAGGAAAAGACTTTTATATTTACCCGAAAACGCCGAATCAATCTGATCTTCAAGTAAGCTTGACGACCTGATTATCAATGGTTTGTCATCGCAATTATCAATTATCGTATGGATCTCGTTCATTACATATGGCGACAGGCGTGAATTTTTAATTGTCTGGACAACCTTGGGATAATTTATCCTGATTTCAAGTATGTCACGGTATTTATATTCATTTAATTCGTCAAGATTATTATCATGTATCAAATTCAGCAATTCATCGGAAGAGATATACCAGGTTTCAGGAATCTTGATGTTTCTCAATTCCGGGTTGTTCTCGGAATATTTTTTTATTATCTGGTTAGCGATAAAAAAGCCGGTAGCTTTGCCTCCAACTTTTCCAGTACTATGAGGAGAACATATAAAGGTTTCCAACAATTCGCAAAAATCTTCAACAGTAACAAATTCCTTTATTTTATGAATCATTTTGGGATTATCTGTAAAAAAACGGCGTATCAACTCCACAATCAGCCATCTCTGAGTTGCTGCACTGATCATTCCGTTTGCTTTGACAGCTTTAAGATACTGTGTCAGGGCTTTGGAGATCGCTTTAACATCTGAATCCCTTTTGTCTACAAATTTGATCAGTTCATAAGTTTTACCCTGGTAAATCCATAAATTTACATAATAAAATATCCGGGAATCTTCCAGAAATGTCCTTGCAGCTTCAAATAACGTATTGCTTAACTTGACAACATCTACAGCAGGCAGATTTTCCAGAGGAAAATTTATCTCACCCTGGTACTCGTATTTCGACCAGTTCATCTCTTTAAAAATATCCTCAACCAGCTTCTGGTTATTTTTGGCACAAAATGCAAGCATTTGTTCACAAACATGCAACAGCATTACATGATCGGTATTCTGCAACAATTCTATAATTGTTTCCCAGTTGTTTTTTGACATTCTCAGGGTTTTGAACTGTCTTTGAAAAACATTTTGTGAGATTTTATCTGCAATAGCATTCAATAATTTTGTTTCCTGAATCAAAAATACGGACTCGCCTTTGTAGGCTATATCACAAGGATAGACCGCTTTTATGTATCCTCTTATTTTGTCATTGATAATAATATCAGCCCTGATCTCATGGCCATCATGCAATTGATTCTTTTTTGAATAAACCTTGTTATCCAGAAAAACCGTTACCACACACGCATCTACATAACGGAATCCAGAAGGAGTGACATCGACAATCTCGAGCAACATATCCGATATTGATTCTTTTGTCAAAGCCTTATCTATCAGATAGAGGCATTCAAGTTCTTTTGCCCGTTCAGTCAGTACTTCAAAGGAAATATTCTTATATTTACCTTTCATTTATCAAACCTTCTTTAAAAATTTGAGGGCTATACCCCCTGAAGGATATAGCCTTGACAAATTATACCCATCCGCGGAGTTTCACAGCTTCGGCAACCCGATTTATCGCGATAACATAGGCAGCATCACGCATATACAAATCCTTTTCCCTGGCAATAGAATATACGCCTTCAAATGCAGCAGTCATCTTGGTGTCAAGTTTTTCAAGGACTTCTTCCCTGGTCCAGAAATAGTTCATATTACATTGTACCTGCTCAAAGTAACTGCAGGTTACTCCCCCGGCATTACAGAGAAAATCCGGAACGAGAAAAATGTTCTCAGCCTTTATCAATTCATCACAATCGGGTGTTGTAGGCCCGTTCGACCCTTCACAAATAACTTTTACCATTTTGCTTATTTTTGCAAATGAAGTTGGGGTAATCTGATTTTCAAGAGCACATGGAAGCAGTATGTCGACATCCT
>DATGNN010000400.1:0-3278 GCA_035306725.1 Chitinispirillaceae bacterium
GAATTAGAATTTTCTGATGATTAAATCATTGATATACTTTCACTCCGAAATACCATAATACCAGCCAATAAAGTTATTAAGGTGATTTTGTTCAGGAATCTCTTTTTTGATTTAATATACCGCAATATTTATTTAAAATGCTTCACTGATGGCTGCAGCTTAACAATGCTGATCCTGACTAAAATTTAACCATCTGTATTGGTGAGTATAAGTCCTTTGGGCAACTGTTCACCAAAAATTTCATTCTGTTCCTCTTCATCAAGAACACCGCCTTCTTTCACAAGTACAATAAAATGGTGGGGTGCATTGTTTTCTGTCATAAATTCAAGCACACTTTCCCTGGTTTTTTCATCAATATCCCTGTATCTGTCGTTTGTTTTACGACACAATTGCATGAGCGCCAAATGAAGAGTGCTGTTAATTTCCTTACGCAAGATTAATTCTTCGGCCCACGATGAAGCTGTTTCCTGTGAAACCATTTCATTTAAGGGGCCATATACCGGTACACGCGCACCAAGCCGCCCTATAGCCCATACGAGTGCTTCAGAAAGCGAATCCCGTTTTTTTATTTTATCCTTTGCAAGATTGCCGATCTCTTGCTTCACATCTGATTGTAAATGCTCAAGTGATCCCAGTAAACGCCATATTTCAGCCAGCTCGTGAATTCCATACCGAATTTCCTGTTTACCTTTTCCCTTTCTTTTTCCTCCGGAGAAAACCTGTTTAACAGCAGGAATTAAAGGCTGTGCAAGTGCTCTTTGCTGCCCGGAAACTAACCCGCCTGCAATTCTTCTCCAGAAAATCCACCACTCCGACCTGCAGGCCTGATTTCGTTGATACACAATTCCTTTCTGGAACAATAACCATGTCTGTTTTACTCTCCAGTCGTCAACTGCATATCCGTAACCCGGTCTCAGTGAGAATCCCAGAAAATTCAGCCATCGCGCTTCATGAACCGGTCCAATTTTACGCCCGTGTTCAACGTCCATAAGCACTTCCCAGAATGTCCGCAGAAGTGATGGAGGCCAACTGTTCCTATCAGTTGCGGTTATATCTTCAAGATTTTTGATCAGATGATGAGGGTTGTCTCCATTTACCCTGAACGAATCGGTTATTTTATTCCTGCATTGCTCAAGTGTTGCATTGTCAAGAAAACCACTCATTTCGCCAGTTCCCTTGTGGGCAGCGATATCTGTACGTGTTGCAGAACGGACATCAAACTGAAGCCTCCAGCTTCGATTGCCATTCTGTTCAGAAAACCACAAGTCAAGTGTTCCGATTTCGGTAAGTTTAACATTTAATACCACTTTTACGCTGCCGGCTTCCTGTTTTTTTCCTGAACGCAATACTGTACGAATTGGTGGAAGAGCATACATGTCCAATGGATCAATCTCAACAAGTTCACCCGGTTTATCGGTTGTCCGTCTGCTCGACACATATAGTTCAAACTCGACAGGCTGTCTTATAAGCAGGTCAAACGCCTGACTTGTAAGCTCAATACTTTCTCCTTCTCCCAGTCCTGCAGGTGCAAGACATAATGCACGCATCTGTTTCTTTTCTGTTTCAACTACAATATAATAGGATCGGGCTAATCCGGCAGATATCCTTACACCACATCCACGCCGTACAAGTCCGAAATATGCTGCACCACGTGACACTGCAAGTTCCGGTCTGATATTTTTAAATATTTGTGGCTGCCAATGCTCACTATCCTTACTGAACCATTTGCCTACAGTTTCAATAATCCGGTTTCGAATAGACTCAGATGAAAAAACACCGCCATTGAACAGAATTATATCCGGCCGCGCAGGGTCTGCCCCGGTTTCTGTTGTAAACTGTCTTGCCGCTTTGCGGTTAATGGTAAGAAAAGAAGCCAGGTATTTTGTTGCTGCAGCATCCGGTGCATACGGCAAACCGAATTCCTGGAAACCGGATTGACGTATTACAGGTTTGTCGTTCAGGTCAACTACAGGGAAAAAACCGTCTAAAAGTACCTCTGTGACTTCATCACGATCTACTTCAACCTGTAAACTTCCTCCAATCAGTGCAGATCCAGCACCGGCAATATTTATCACCTTTTTCTGTGGTGCATCGTGACCAAGAAGTATCTCTTTTGCTCTTTGGCAACTCCTTACCAGTGCGCCAAACTGTCCAGGGGATAGCTTTTTACTTTTCAGATGATTTTTCTCTATATGATAGGCAAGTGCAAGATCCAGATTGTCCCCTCCAAGAATAAGATGATCACCTACAGAGATTCGGTGAAACTCCACACTCCCATCCTCTTTACCTCTTACCTGAATCAACGAAAAGTCGGTTGTTCCTCCCCCGATGTCACACACAAGAATCTTTTGACCAGCATTGACTCTCGATTGCCAGTCTTTTAAGTGCTGATTGATCCAGCTGTAAAATGCAGCCTGTGGTTCTTCCAAAAGAACAATTGATGAAAGTCCGGCCCTGGCTGCAGCAGTCACGGTAAGTTCTCTTGCGATTTCATCAAACGAGGCAGGTACTGTTATTATAACATCCTGCTCGTTAAGGGGATATTGGGGAAATTCATGGTTCCATGCCTGGTGAACATGCTTCAGATAACATGAAGTTGCATCAAGCGGAGAAATCTTTTGAACATCTTGTGCTGCGCGCCAGGGCAGAAGCGGTGCTGTACGGTCTACGCCAGAATGACTAAGCCATGATTTTGCCGATACTACAAGACGTCCTGGTGTTTGTGCACCATGATCCCGTGCAAAAACGCCTGTTAAACTTTTCTGATTTTCCTGATGCCATGGAAGATTTATCGCACCTTCAGAAAATTCCGATTCTGCAGCTTCATAATAGAATGACGGGAAAAGATCGAGTGCTTCTGCTTCACCAGGAGCTGTAATCTGTAAAATCGGAAAATTCTCGACCTTAAACGGTTTATGCTCTGTATCGATATACGCTGCAGAAGAATTTGTCGTTCCAAGATCTATTCCTACAATATATCGTGATCGTTCCTGTTTTTCATCCATATAAAAAATATGTCCCTGTAATTATCAATTTTATGCTCAAAAAATTCTCTTCTTGTTCTGATTATTGAGGTCAAAAAAACACAACATCATTTTCTTATCTCATTTCACGTGTCCTCTGTGTCGCGCTTCAGACCTCTCCCTGTGACCTCTCCCTCTAAATCTCCCTCTCCCGCAGGGCGAGGGAGACTCTAATACAGGATGTCTCAAACAAATTGTTTGGAGAATATGCCTTTTTCCTCTAAATTCATTACTATCATTGCTCTCAATACTTCT
>DATGNN010000401.1:0-3916 GCA_035306725.1 Chitinispirillaceae bacterium
ATACGCTGAAGCCGGGTGTGACGCGGTTCTAAGTGCAGGGATCTATTCCGGGAAAAACATTTTCCTTCGTGAAAGGGCTGTTATAAACGGTGATGCTATTGCAAGTGAATCTATTCATAAACAAAATAACGTTGTTATTTCTGGTATCGAAAGAGATCACGCTCAAATAGATTTTCCTGTTCTGGAAACAAAAACAGTTACATTTGGAACACTGGATACGATTGCCGGTAATGGATCATCATTTGTATTAACACCCGGTGATTACCGTGATTTCCAGGCTTTCTCAAACTCTGTTATCACAATAATGCCCGGAGAATACAGTTTCAGGAAATTTCTTATTGAACCGGATGTACAGATTGTTCTCAATGTTTCAGAAGGAGAAACGATTGAGTTCAATATTGGTGAAGAGATTCGTTTGGCAGACAGAACTGTAATGAGTTTTGAATCCGGTAGTCAGTTACCCCTTTCGTTTCGGGTTTACAGCGCACAAACAAGTCAGCTTTTTATTGGTAATGATGCTCAGATATACGGGTTATTTACAGCACCTTTATCGGAGATTCATGTTTATTCAAGAACAAATCTTAACGGCGCATTATATGGCAGACGGGTTGTGGTTGAACCGGAGTCGGAGGTTTGCAAACCTCCGGTTTTGACAGGTCTTACTCATTCTCAAATTGCCATGGCTCCGGAATTTAATCCCCTGACATTCAGTTATACCGCAATAGTTCCGGATGCTACCGCAACAATTCTTGTTATACCGTCTGTTTTTGACAGCACAACAGTAACTGTGAACGGTAATCCTCCGGATACGCTGGTAAATCTGACATCAACTGAAAACGCGATTTCAATACTTTTGAATTCGCCTGAAGCTTGCGGGACAACAGAATATGAACTTAATGTGACAAAATCGGCAAATTATATGATCCATGTAAATGCTGATTCCCCATGTACACCGGGTTCTGAAGATGGTAACTCGTGGAGTACCGCGTTTAAGGATTTGCAGCAGGCTATTGATACTGCTCTGGTAAGAGGTAAAGAGATCTGGGTTGCGGAGGGAGAATACAGGCCGTCAAAACTTACAACTGAATCAGATTCCGGATCTGCAACATTCCTTATCAAACCGGGTATAGTGATTAAAGGTGGTTTTGATGGAACAGAAATAACTGATGAGCCATCAGGTTCTGTTTACAATACAATTTTAACCGGTGATCTGGCTGGTAATGACGACAGCCTTAGTACCTGGCCGCCTTCAGAGAGTGATTCGGTTTATCTGAACGATAATGTGTATCATGTGGTTACTATGGACGGGTATGAGGGGAGTACAGGCGTAAAGCTGCTTGGTGTTACAATAACTGGCGGTGCAGCAAATGGTGAAAATGAGAATTCATTTGGTGGGGCAATATACTGTAAAAATGTAAATCCTGCATTGAGCAATTGTGTTTTTACACATAATCTGGCTAAAAAAAGTGGCGGCGCATTATACTGTCAGGATGGTTTGGGTGATTGTGATAAGATACTTTTTGAAAAGAATTTGGCACTTGATGGATCTGGCGGGGCTCTGTTTATTGATGGTGGTACAGATGTAAAACTAAAACAGTTCATATTTATTGAAAATCATTCCAAAGGAGATACTTTAATATCATTGGGTGGAGCATTATACGTTAACGAAACTGAATTGAATTTTGAAAATTCAATTTTTTATGGTAACAGATCAGATGGGCCGGGGAGTGCAATATATTGCAGCAATAGCAGCTTGTCTATGATAAATAATACCTTGTCAGGAAATTTTTCTGAAAGTTCTGGAGGATGTGTTTATCTGCATGAAAGTGATGCAACGATACTAAACAATATCCATTGGAATAACGGACTTGAAATATCGGGAGATAGTGTTGAGGTAACGTATTCAATAATAGATAGCTCGTTTAGTGGTACTGGTAATATTCATGCAGACCCAAAATTTCTTGAACCGGGTAATCCGGTTGGGGATGACAAAATCTGGGGAACGAATGATGATGGCTTAAGATTGTCTGATGAATCGCCGGCAACAGGAAATTCCTGCGACAGCTTTCCGGAACTGGATATAGCTGAAACATACCGGGTCCCAAATGACTCCGGAAAAAATGATATGGGTGCTTACATATATGTTTATCCAGACATTGGGCCAGATATTGATGGTGATGCTGTATTGGGGTATTTCAAGAACAGCGGTGAATTTGTGCTTTCAGGTGATGTACATGTTTATTCCGAATTTGACAGCAAATGGGGATACATACTTGCCAGGAATTCCAACAGGGTTTTGTATGCACGGATTTTAGTTGATGACAAGAAACAGACACGTAAAATTAGTGGCGGCCCGGTAACAATTTCTGCACATGATTCTACTGGTGCAAAAGTTTATTCAAAAGTTATCCAGGCAAAAAGGGCGGAAGACAATTCTAAAATTAATGGTAAGCTTGTTTACTATACAGAATATCCAATCATGTTTATGCAGGATACAAATTATGTTGAACAGATGAGCGAGGTAAACGATAACGACAGCCTGTTTTTTATGTATGGCAATGCTTATGAAGTAAGCAGATTCGTTATTACTGCCTATACTAATGATTACCGTTAATGATAGTTAATACCCGAAAGGATAAATCATGAATAAAATTGTAATACTTTTTAGAATCTTTTTACTGTCAATATTTCCGTTTATTTTAAATCTGGCAGGCTGTGATGTCCCGCCTATATTTCCGAAAGATGTTGCACCACTGAATATCAAAGATGATTTTGGTATAAATGGTACACAAATGCGTTTATATCTCCAGTGCGGAACTGCTATAAAATCCATATTGCCGTTTGAACACTTTATGGAGTTTGGAAATTATGATATTATTGGAGTAGATACCGGTGTAATTAAAGCTGCAACTATAGCCAGCGGTATGATTTTTCTTCCACAACAGAATATAAGCAGCAAACCATTTCTTGATGATCAGAAGATGGGATACGATGGCGGAATATATTTGTGCTGTACTAATTTTTCCGGTCTTTCAGCAAATGGGTTGAACCTTGGAGTTCCGGATGACACTATTGAAGGTTATACAGCTTATAATTTAAATACAGGTATGCCTTTTACATGTGCTGACAGTCTTCCAGGTCCGGTTACGGCTTCATTTAAAATCTACGGTATTGCAGACAGTATTGTAAAGGTTCTGGTTCCTGTGGAACTGAACATTACTTTTTACGGTATTCAACATACAAAAGCAAGTATAGCCATGTTTGACAGTGTTCCGTCTGCTGACTTGCAAATGAGTACCACAAATGATTCATTGTTCACGAAATTGTTAATGGATATAAAAGCTTATGATTTGTATGCTCGTTCGGATACAACAAATACTGGAGTAGATATTTTCAGCAAAAAACAGTTTCATATTGAGGACTATAAGAGTAAAAACGGGTATGATTCAACGCATATTAAAACTTTGGAAGATTCACTTGCCGCAAAAGATCCTTTCTATGGGTATTCAGTTGGTGATACAATTTATTGTGGAGTAAACGAAAAAAGTGCTGTTCACGCAAGTGCACAGAATGCAAAGGTGTTTTTAACAGATCGATTGATCAGGATGATAGATACATCTTATACTTTTCCGGGTGGAGCAGGTGTAAAAACATTACCTCCGGTCGGGCCGGAATTCGATGATTATTTATGCCTTTATTCCAACATTTCTGGTCTTTTAGGCGCATTATTTTTTTTAAAAAATGCCCCTATTATTTTAAAGGCAAATGATAGCTCAAATGTTTATTTAAATCTGGGTAGATTCCTGGAAAAAGTCGTTGGGGGTGAGGGAAATTCAGGTTTGGGTTCTTTGGATCCTTCAATGTTTTCAAAATTTATACTCTATTATACAGACTATCTTTTTTATGCCGGTTTATG
>DATGNN010000402.1:0-14168 GCA_035306725.1 Chitinispirillaceae bacterium
TTATCTCCCTGCGCAAACACAAGGACTCTTACAGTTTTCCCCAAACCATTAGGCAAAACTGCTGCTCCCCTGACAGCCTGATCACTTTTTCGGGGATCAACTCCCAGCCTTACAGCTATTTCCACTGTTTCATCAAATTTAACAAAAGAGTTATTTTTAAGAAACTCAATAGCCTCAACTGCATTATATTCCTTTAGCCTGTCTACTTTTTCGCGAACATCATTATATTTTTTACCGCGCTTCATGAACTATTTACTCCCTATCTATAAAGTCACGACCTAGTCTGCAATATTTACACCCATACTTCTGGCCGTACCCATAACCGTTCTCATTGCAGCTTCAACATCCGCAGCATTGAGATCCGTCATTTTCTTTTCTGCAATAGCTTTTATCTGATCTTTTGTGAGAGTTCCAATTTTTTCTTTATTTGGAACGCTAGACCCTTTATCTTTCCCCAATTCTTTCATAATCAGAACTGCTGCAGGAGGTGTTTTTGTAATAAAAGTAAATGATCTGTCCGAATATACAGTAATTACAACCGGAATTATTAACCCCTGCGATTCTTTAGTCCTGGCGTTAAAAGCTTTACAAAACTCCATAATATTAACGCCCTGTTGTCCAAGAGCAGGTCCTACAGGAGGAGCAGGATTAGCTGCACCACCAGGAATCTGCAATTTTATCTGTCCGACAATTTTTTTAGCCAATTTAACCGACTCCTATTTAAATCAACTTATGGGAGTAACATGCATGAAATCGACTTCTACAGGCGTCGATCTGCCGAACACACTCACCATGACTTTTATTTTACCTTTTTCAGGATGAATTTCATCCACAACACCATCAAAATCTTTGAAAGGTCCCTCTTTAATTTTAACCGCATCGCCAATTTCGAAAGGCACTTCGGAAATTTGTTGACGAGAGCTTTTTTCAGTCTGCCCCAGAATTCTCCTGACCTCATCATCACGAAGCGGTTGAGGTTTATTTCCACCAACAAATCCAGTTACACCCGCACTGTTACGAATCGTATGGATTGTCTCCTTGGAAAGCTCCATTTCAACAAGAATATAGCTTGGGAAAAATTTTCTGGTAGTTTTTGTTTTTTTACCATTTTTCACCTGCACCACATCCTGTGTGGGCATAAGCACCTGTTTTATCTGATCACCCATTTCTCCGGATTCAATCAATTCTTTTAAATATTGATAAACTTTAGATTCCTGCCCGGAATAGGTGTGAACTACATACCATCGTGCCGCCATTAAAAGCCTCTGACCTCACAAACCTGATTTTAAAAATAATCCTACAACAAACAATAAAAGTCTGTCGCAGGCATAAACAAATAACGAAACGGCAATACTCGTGATCACTACCAAAGTGGTAGCACTTGTCACCTCATTCTTTTTTGGCCAACTAACTTTGGCCATCTCAGAACGAACATCTTTAAGATATTGTAAAATTTTCTGCATGTTAATCACCACTCATGCAGGCCTGGAGGGACTCGAACCCCCAACCAACGGTTTTGGAGACCGCTACTCTACCAATTGAGCTACAGACCTAATTTGTTAAATTTCCGTCCCGACGCCGCACATATTTATACCGCACACCCATTATAGACTAACGGCATTCCTTGTGCATTGTCCGCTTCCGTTCGAATGGACAATACTTTTTAAATTCAACGCGCCCGGAATGCTTTTTTTTATTTTTGGTAGTCTGGTAGTTGCGCTGCTTACAAGATGTGCACTCCAGAGTTATTCTTTCTCTTGGCATATATAAACCACTCTATTAGACGTGTAACGGATAATTATTCAATAATATCTGTGACAACACCCTGACCTACTGTGCGTCCACCTTCACGAATCGCAAACCGAACTTCTTTTTCCATTGCAATCGGAGCAATCAGTTCAACTTCAATAGCCGCATTGTCACCAGGCATGATCATCTCTACACCTTCTGCCAATTTGATACTGCCTGTAACATCGGTAGTTCTAAAATAAAACTGAGGACGATATCCACTGAAAAAAGGAGTATGACGACCACCTTCTTCCTTGGACAATACGTATACTTCAGCCTTAAATTTACGATGCGGTGTAATTGAGCCAGGTTTTGCGAGAACCATACCACGCTCAATCTCATTTTTGTCAACGCCACGAAGTAATGTACCGATATTATCACCTGCCTGAGCCTGATCCAGAAGTTTACGAAACATTTCCACACCTGTAACAACTGTTTTGCGGGTTGGTTTTAAACCAACAATCTCAACTTCATCAGAAACTTTCACAACTCCACGCTCAACACGCCCTGTTGCAACTGTTCCACGACCAGTTATTGAAAAAACATCTTCAATAGACATAAGAAAAGGTTTGTCAACTTCACGTTCCGGATCAGGAATGAAAGTATCAACAGCCTCAAGAAGATCAAGAATACATTTTGCTTTTTCAGAATCTTCAGGATTTGTCAAAGCTGCAATTGCACTTCCACGAACGATAGGTGTATCATCACCCGGATAATCGTATTTGCTCAGAAGCTCACGAACTTCCAGTTCAACAAGCTCCAACAATTCCGGATCGTCAACGACGTCTACCTTGTTAAGGAAAACAACGATATAGGGAACCCCAACCTGACGAGCCAGAAGAATATGCTCACGAGTCTGTGGCATTGGACCATCTGCAGCACTCACGACAAGGATAGCGCCATCCATCTGAGCTGCACCAGTAATCATGTTTTTGACATAATCAGCATGTCCCGGACAGTCAACATGTGCATAATGGCGTTTTTCTGTCGAATACTCAACATGAGATGTTGCAATTGTCAGTATCTTTGTTTCATCGCGACGTCCCTGAGATTCCGACGCTTTCGCGACTTCATCGTAGGAAATAAACTTAGCCAGACCTCTCGCAGCAGATACACGTGTAATTGCCGCGGTCAGAGTCGTCTTGCCATGGTCCACGTGCCCGATCGTACCGACATTCACATGGGGTTTGGAACGATCAAATTTTTCCTTTGACATGGAAACCTCTCAGTACTACTTGGTGGATAGTGATTATTGTTAATGTAAATTATATGCCGGTTTTGAAAACCAAACACCTTTGTATCAGCCCACGACGGGACTCGAACCCGTGGACCTCATCCTTACCAAGGATGTGCTCTACCAACTGAGCTACATGGGCGCAAAAAAAGCGGGCAATGAGATTCGAACTCACAACAGCCACCTTGGAAGGGTGGAGCTCTACCATTGAGCTATGCCCGCCAGTTCTTTTTTAAATGGGCAGGGGTGGTTTCGAACCACCGTAGGCAATGCCAATGGATTTACAGTCCATCCCCTTTAACCACTCGGGCACCTACCCATAAATCTGGAGCCGATGGAGGGACTCAAACCCCCGACCATTCGATTACAAGTCGAACGCTCTATCAACTGAGCTACATCGGCATTTTTTCGGTAGAAAAAAGTCTTTCAAATATAATAAACAGAAAAAACAATGTCAAAGTGTTTTATAGTTTTCCTGTTAATCTTTTTTTATTTTTTCCTGGATATCTTATCTATTATCCCGTACTTCTTCGCTTCTTCAGCTGACATGAAAAAATCCCGGTCCGTATCTTCCTGAATTTTCTTTATAGATTGTCCGGTATGATCCGAAAGAATCTGATTAAGATTATCCCGAACCCGAAGCATCTCTTCAGCCTGAATCTGTATATCCGATGCAGGACCAAACATATTGCCTGAAATTAATGGTTGATGAATCAATACTCTTGCATGCCCCCAGGCTTCCCGCTTGCCTTTTGCGCCAGCACATAATATTACTGCAGCCATACTCGCCGCCTGCCCCATACACACAGTCACTACATCTGATTTAGCATACTGCATCGCATCATAAACAGCTAAACCAGCTGTAATAACTCCACCCGGACTATTTATGTATAAAGTAATGTCATCATTACCCTGACCATCAAAAAACAGTATTCTTTTTACAATAGCCTCAGCAGACTCATCATTAATCTCCCCCCAAAGAAAAACCTCTCTTCGGGTCAAAAATTTCTCTTCCATTTCACTTCCAACCATCATCTTTTTCATCTGCTTCATCATATTGTCATTCTGATCTTTCCCCATACAAACGCCTCCTTACATAACAGGTTGTTATTTACAAGCACACCAACCGGTGGTCTATCCCGGAACCGACGCTGGTATCGTACATTCAGTTGTCCCATCCGGTAAATCCTTTATCGTAATCCCCAAACCGCCAAGCTCATCACGAATACGATCTGCTGTCGTAAAGTCACGTGACTTTCGGGCTGTTTTACGCACCCGGATCTTTTCAACAATATTAATCCGATCCGTATCCGATAACCGAGACTCACTGATCAGTTTTATTTTTACTCCATCACTCTCAATTAATTCTTCACTTAATTTCCGTTGTTCCAGCAAAAGATCCAAACCAAGAATCTCATCTGCACAACTCACACACGCCCTCTTCACCACCGGATCAATAGCCCTGTCTCTTAACAAATCCCATAATGCCGCAACCGCCCTGGGCATGTTAAGATCATCATATACCGCCATATAAAACGGGTGCAACAGCTTATCTGTAATACCATTATCTATCTGCCCACAATTATCAACGTCGGGAACCATAGAACGCAGGTTCTGAAGACTTTGAACACTGGCCTGTAATCCTTCCCAGGAAAACGTAAGTGGAGTACGATAGTGAGCAGTAAAACAAAACAATCGATACGCCAATTGCGGAATATTTGCTTCTTTTATTGAATCCAGCGTGATAAAATTGCCATCCGACTTTGCCATTTTTCCCTTATCCAGAACAAGAAACTCCCCATGAAGCCAATAACGCACAAACTGTTTACCAGTTGCTGCTTCAGACTGGGCGATCTCATTTGTATGGTGCACCCTTATGTGGTCACTTCCTCCACAATGTATATCAATCGGCAAAGATAAGTATTTCTGAGCCATGGCACTACACTCAATATGCCAGCCAGGAAACCCAATCCCCCACGGACTCTGCCATTCCATCTGACGTTTTTTGTCTGTTGGAGAAAATTTCCACAAAGCAAAATCGGTAGCCGATCGTTTCTCTCCCATTTCCACACGTTCACCCGCCCGAAGACTATCGGGGTTCAACCGGGCAAACTTGCAATAAGAATCAAATCGTGAAGTATCAAAATAGATACCATCTGAGGTTCTATATGTAAAACCATTTTTCTCGAGTTCCTTGACAATATCAATCATCTGGCTGATATGATCCGTAGCCTTTGGCCAGATATCCGGTTGGATTATATTAAGATCCCTTAGATTCTCCCTGAATCTGGAAGCAAAAAACTCTGCTATGTCCCAGACAGTTTTTCCCTCCCGCTGCGCACCTTTTTCCATTTTATCTTCACCGGTATCAGCATCAGATGTCAAATGACCAACATCAGTGATATTAATCACATGCTTAACTTTATAACCAGCCGATAAAAGAACCCGCTTTAATACATCTTCAAATATGTAAGTCCGCAAATTTCCGATATGCGCAAAATTATAAACTGTTGGCCCACAACAGTACATTCCCACCGGATCATGAACCGGTTCAAATTTTTCTTTTTTTCTTGAAGCAGTATTATATAGGTAAATAGTGCGGGGCATTATCAATACTCCATAATAACCTGTGAAGCTCCGCGCGCAACAGTTCCAATTACAACCGGTTCAAAAACTGACAGTTCCTGCGCTTTCATAACAGTATCAACATTACTTTCATCAACCACCAGAACGAATCCAATACCCATATTGAATGTATGATACATCTCATCATTTTCAACATTACCATTTCGTTGAAGCCAATTGAAAATTGGATCCGGTTTCCATGCCTGTGTGGTAATCAGCGCATTGCAATCCTGAGGAAGAATCCGGTTGATATTATCCTGAAATCCCCCGCCTGTAATATGAGCACACCCCTTAATCAGCTTTTTCTGAATTAAGCTGTGAATCGGTATGTAACTTCGATGGGGACGAAGCAGTTCCTGTGCAAATGTTTTTTGAGTTTCCTCAAATATATCAGAATAGTTTTTACCAGCAATATCACGTACGATCTTCCTTGCCAGACTATATCCATTGGTGTGTAAGCCATTTGAACGAAGCCCAATCAGGACATCCCCTGAACCAATCGAAATTCCATCTATAACATCATTTTTATCAACAACACCCACAATACATCCTACCAGATCGTATTCACCTTTTTTATAAAGATCCGGCATTTCCGCAGTTTCTCCTCCAATAAGAACACACCCGTTGGTTTTACACGCAATCGACAAACCAGTGATAATCTTTTCAGCAATCTGTGGTTCAAGCTTATGTATCCCTATATAATCCAGAAAAAAAAGCGGTTTTGCTCCTAAAACAAGTATATCGTCAACACAATGATTTACTATGTCTTCTCCTATAGTATTGTGAATTCCACTCTCGAATGCAATCATCACCTTTGTTCCGACACTGTCTGTAGAGGAAACCAGTACAGGATGATTGATTCCCTGAAGGTTTGCGATATCATACATTCCTCCGAACTGGCCAAAACTACCCATAACCCTGTCATTGAATGTAGCCGATACCAGATCACCAATACGGCCTTTGGTTTTATTCCAGACAGATATATCAACTCCTGCATCTGAATAACGCAACGGTTTTGTCATTATGAATTCCGTAGAAAAGGTTTTTAGATGATAGTACTAACAGAGATCTACTTTGTGAGGTACTGCAAATCTTCCAAAAATAGGTTAAGTGGTGTTCTGTGTCAAATTATAAATTGATCTCAGCAAACACCCTGGCTAAACAATCCGAAAAAACCTCGATCGCTCAAACCTGCGTTTTCTCCCATAAACCATCTTGTTTTTGCATGATAAGAGATACAAATACTCACTCGCCCTGGTCACTCCAACATAAAAGAGCCGTTTTTCTTCCTCCCAGTCACACTCTATGGGATTTTTTTTTGAATTATGCCATCCCTGTATCAAATCCCAGACAGAACTCACACGATTCCTGCCGGATGAAATCCGGTAATTGGGGAAAACCCCCTCCTCAAGATCACATAAAAAAACCACAGGATACTCCAACCCCTTACTCTTATGTATTGTAAGAAATTGCGGACAGATTTTTTGGGGAAATTTCTTTTTTAACAAATCAGCCATCCAGTCACATGTCTGGTTAAGCCTGAATAAAACAGCCATATCAGCAATATTGATTCTGTTTTTTCTATAAATCTGTTCTGCCTGCTGCATAATCCAGACAGCCATGATGTTCTGGTCTGAAAAATTATGCATTCTTGGTTTAACACCTCTGTTATTTTTGCCATACTTTCCAGACACAAGGATTTTCCTGTAAACATCACTCTTGTTTCTGAAAATCCTGTTTGCCATATCAAGGATTAATGGTTTACTCCTGTAATTTGTCTGCAGTTTAACTATTACAGCACCTTTAAAATATGAATTAAAGTTAATGGTCGGACCGATATCAGCTCCCCTGAACCCGTATATCGCCTGATCATCATCACCAACGGCAAAAAGGGGACAACTGTTGTCAACAAAGTGATTCAAAAAACGTATCTGTAATGGATTGGTATCCTGAAACTCATCAACAAGAACCGATTCAAATGCTCCTGCAGTTTTATGCACCATTTCCGGATCATCTTCACACAGCTTGACTGCTCCAGATAAAAGATCTGAAAAATCCCACAAACCTTTTTCCATTTTCTCATACTGGTATTTGTCTATAATTTGCTGCAAAATTATAATTTGTTCAGGTAAAAACGATCCCAGACGCCTGGGAAATACAACATACTGTGACATTAAACCATCAAGCCTTATCAGATCCACATCCAGTGCAGTCCTGATTCTTTTGTCTGTTATCTGCGCAAGTATCTCCAACCGCTTTTTCTGATCCAGAAGACCGGGTCGGTTCCTGAAACCGATTCGTTCAAAATTAGACTTGCCCCCAGATTCACTGGCAAGCAGTTTCAATGCGAATCCATGAAAGGTTGTAATCAGCGGAAGAGGGTGTTCTGAATCTATCTGTTTAAGCCCCCTGACACGTGACAACATTTCCTGTGCTGCTTTTCGGGTAAATGTCAGAGCCAGAATTTTTTCCTGCGAAACACCATCCTTAACAAGGTAAGCTATCCGGCGTGTAAGCACAGTTGTTTTACCGCAACCTGCTCCTGCCAGAACAAGAGTATGGTGGCTCCTTGAAATTGTAACCGCCTTTTTCTGCTCGTCATTAAGACCCGAAAGAAGCTGGTCCATAACTCTATCAAGATTTAATGTTTTATGATATTAAAAATTTGTGGTGAACAAAACTGAATATACATTCAATCACTCTTATCATGAATGTTTAAAACCATAATTTCTAACTGAATGCCCTGAAACATAAATTTGTAGTATATTAAGGAGATTTCTTTGCAGCTATTAAAGGCCATGAAGATATTTTTCAGTAATATAGAAAAGGAAACAAATATAATGAAACCTGATATTGCACCTGCTTACTCTCCATTATGGAAGAAACTGTACTCCTTGATACAGAATTTTATTCGTGAAAAACCATGGGAACTTTTTGAGAATGAAGATGTGTTTGTTGTTCAAAGCCCCCGGGACAACCAGATGTATTTGTGCTGTGTTTTGGGAAACGGAGGAGAGGAGTTTGGACTGAACGCTTTTCGCGGTGCACAGGGAATGCGGAATTTTGAGAAAATAATCACAAACTCATTCGGCCAACCCGACAAAAATGTCATCTACGAAATGGACATGCTCTCAATTAACCTTTGTACGCGCGATTATATGGAAAAAAATGACCTTAAGGTAACAAAAAAACTTATGCTTTCATTTCCAGGCGGGAAATGGCCACTGATACGCAGCCATAAACCTCATTATTTCCCCTGGTTTCTTACAGAACCCGAAATTGAAACATTATGTGATTGTCTGGAACAGATACTTGAACTTTACCATGAAGGTGAGGACGCCCTTGATCAAATACGTAATGTCAAGCCAGGTGAGATGCTTGTCCGGCACATGGAAAATTCTTCCTGGGTTTCACACATTGTTCATGTTGGTTACCCTGCAAAAGAAGAGATCCCCGAAATCTCTTTGGATGACATTACAATCCAGCGTTTGCGCAATCTCCCTGCTACCGGGTTGAAAGAAGAAATTGACCTGGTCCATTTTCCCGGAGTTATAAAGGACCACGAACCTCATTACTTCGGCCTTGTATTAACGGGAATCAATGAACAACAATTTGCAACTCAATATGGTCTCTTTGCACCATTTCACGACTATTACCAGGAATCGTGTGACAAACTGATACAAAATTTTCTTGCCCGTGGATCTAAACCCAGCCTGGTTTTATTAAAGAAAGAATCTCCATTCGCCGATGTTTTTGAAATTATCGCGAAACAAACCGATATCAAATTTAAAAAATGTGATGAGCTGCCGTACATTTCAGAATTAATAGATTCTGTTGAAGAGGAAATGTGTGATGAAGAATTTTATTGATCAAAAGCAAAACTGAGGACACAAAGGTTTTGAATGTATCAAATTCAATTTTATAATAAATCAAACAAAGATCAATTCAGCTTTTTTTGAAATTTCAAAATATTTTAACGTTGTTAATACCAAACCGCCAATCAAAACATGAATTTTTAACCAGGCAGATATAGCTATAAACGTTATACCTGCCTGGCTGTTTTCAATTATTATAAGAACCGGACTCGGTTATCGAACCAGCTTGAGAAATGACTGTACAAAACAATCGCACTATTTTCAGGTCTAATTCATTCGGAATTCAGATGAGTAATAGTTTCTGCAATATCGTCAATCGCATATTGATCCGGTAAACGAATTTTCAGACTGAAACTTCCATCCTCCTCTGTAATCACAGAGTCCAGTAACCGCTTTTTCATCATTGCTACTTTTTCAGGATCAGCTTTTCTGTCATCAGGAATTAATGCCTTTGCAAAAGAAAAGAGGGCAGAAACAAGCTTCCCGCCCGAATTTTCCAGATCTTTTAAACGGGACAACCTTTTAGCTTCCTCTTCTACTTTTATTCTCTCACTTTCATCAACAGGCACCGGTGGTTTTACTCCAAGTAATATTTCAAGGCGTTTTTTAAGATCATCTACTCCGGTTGTGATATTAACCATGTCTGCATCAGATTCCTGATCAAGAGCAGCAATGTAAAGATCTTTTTTAGCCGCGAGAGTAAGCAGCATTTTTTCTTCAAGCGTTTGTTCTGTAACCATCAGATAAATCTGAACACTGGATTTCTGTCCCATACGATGAACACGTCCAATTCTTTGCTCAAGAACTGCAGGATTCCATGGAAGATCTACATTGATTACTGTATTGGCACATTGAAGATTCAGGCCGGTTGATCCGGCGTTTGTAGTTATAAACAATCTGCATTTCTGATCATTTTTGAACCTTTTTACCAGCAACGATCTTTTCTTCTGCGGAACAGATCCGTCTAAACGCACATAATCGATTTTCAGTGGTTTTAAAATCTGTTTTTCGATTAACCCGAGCATGGTAGTCCATTCCGAAAAAAGAACTATCTTGCGATCCTTTTCAAATATTAATCGGTATATCAGTTCATGAAGCCTTTGGAGCTTACTGGAATAAGCCGGTTCTTCCTTGTTTACCAAAAAAGTACTGTCCGAAGCCATCCGGCATGCCAGCAACGCCTTCTGTAAACGCAAGAGATCCATCTCGGTAATGAATTTTTTATTTACAATTTGAGATACGGTCTGCATATTGGAATTGTTGATGTCAAGCTGTTCCTGAAAGGGTACCACTCTTACTATCTCCGTATGCCGCTCGGGCAACTGGGTAAGTACCATTTCTCGGGTCCTTCGAAGCAATACCGGTTTTATGATTTTCCTTAACTGGTCCAGATTTTTATAACCGGTTAAACGTCCCCGGCTATCTCCTATCCTGAATTGGTGCTCAAACCTGAAATCAGGCCCAAGTCTGCGGTCATCAATAAATTCGATTACCGAGTACAGCTCTTCAAGACGATTTTCAAGAGGTGTACCTGAAAGTACAAGCGCATACCTGGAACGCAAGCCTTTTATGACTCTGCTTGTTTTTGTTTCCCAATTCTTTATTCGCTGCCCCTCATCAAGTATGATAAAATCCCATTTAACCTGTTCTATTGTCTGAAGATCCCGTAAAACCTGTTCATAATTACATACCGTAAAAAAAGCTCCTTCATGGTATTGTGAGACACGATCCTGAGCTGTTCCAACAACAGTAACAGCCGACCTGTCACAAAATTCAGATATCTCGGATATCCATTGTGATTTAACCGATGCGGGACAAATTATTAACACACGTGAAACATCGCAATACCTTGCAAGTAATTCTGAAGCACCAATACCCTGAATCGTTTTCCCCAGCCCCATATCGTCAGCAAGTACTGCCCGACCGTTTTCAACTACGAATGATATTCCTTCAAGCTGATATGGCAACAATTCTTTCCCAAGGAGATTGAATCTCAAAGGATGATTACATGGATCGGATTTTATCTCCTTCACAAGGTTTGCTACCTTTTGTTTATGAAGCTGTAATGCAATATACTGTTCTGCATCAGGGTATATAACCACATCGACACCTTTTGCGGTAAGCATACTGACAATTTTCAGCAATTCCGCAATATTAGTCAAAGGTTTGCCCTCAAGATGTTTACAGCAATTCCTTATTTCCGATTCTGTATCTCGTGGTAATTGCAGGCGAAGTTCCACACTTTTACCATATAACAGATATACTGAAATCAGCTCAGGATTAAAATGCGGCATCTTTTTCCAATCGGGAAAACGGGCTCGGACCCTTTTGATTACATACATGATATGTTTACAAGTACCTAAAGTATTTTTCCTGAAATCCGGACAGGTGCAAAACGATTCTCCACGTTCCCAACCCCGTAATGCAACACGGTAGGATTTGCCGGATACTTTGCTTGTGACAATATAATCGGCCCACATCTTTTCACGGTCAATTGACTTTGCAACAAAACGTTCTTTTTCTGCCCGTTCCTGGCGTCTTAACAATTCTCTTTTTATCAGTTCGTCTTCTGTCAATTCCAGAGTATTTATATCTTCTTTGGGAGGTTCAGCAAGCCCAAGAGAACTTTTCTCTTCTAAAATTAGTGACAAAGCCGCACCTTTATGTACACAGTTAAAATCACATGAGGAACATATCAGACGCATTTTGTCAGACGACTTTTCATCCTCTATAATGGAAACATTACTGTCCGGAAGATTTAAACGAAAAACATTTGAAGACAATTTAACCTGGGATTCAATGTCAATTTCCCACTTGCCACCTTCCAATAAAAGTTTTTCACCTTGCGGACCAAGTATATTCTTTGCCTTGTTATAATTCATTCGTGAAAGGGTCTGAAAAAGCATAAAAAATAAAACTCCGTGAACTGAAAGACAGATTTTTTAGCAGTCAACTTTCGTTTTTATGACGATTTTAAAAAAAATATATGCTGACACAATAACATGTCAGGTAAATTTTAAAAACGGCCTCACTCCTGCTAAACACTACTCCCTTGTTTACCCAGGGATTATGTTCAACTTTCACTATAGTGTATTGCAGCTCTGCAAATTCCGTTTGGGGGCGTGTGGATGGCTGTATCTTAATTATGAATGGTGAATGATGGAACAAAGAGTAATACTATTTTTCGATGGCAACATTGCCCGCATTCTGACGTACCAAACCGCAAGCGTAGCAGTTGCTAACATAGGGCGCAGCATAAACTGCACCCGAAACATTTAACACACCAGAATGACGATCTCTTGCAAGGCCGTGATTTTTATAGAAAAAGGTTGGTCCGAGGTCCGACCCGAACGCCACTCTTCCGAAGCGAAACAGTATTTGTTTCTCTATTGATATTTTTTGTCATTAAAAATAATCCAGCCATTCTCATGAATACCATTTGGATCATGATGAGTCCAGTGAATAAGACCACCTTGACTGTTCCATATGTAATCACCATGTACATAAACAACTGAACCTGTGCTTATTCCAGTAATACGAGGTGCAATATCAATATTGTGGACAATAAGAAGTGTCTGGCTATTTGAAAGCTTAATAATGAACCGTTGATGAGCATCTCCCACAGTATCATCACTGAGAATACTTATAATTGAGCCACGGACAAAAACTGAAACATCACTATCCTGGTTAGCAAATGCTTTTTCAATTTCTGATATTGATGTAAGCAGCGAGTCAAGAGTGTTTGTTTGTTGTTTATTATTGTTATTATTGTTTGACGAACTTGGGGAAATGCCACAATTAAGGAGTTCACTACAAAAAAGAATTCCTGCAAAAACAAGTGCAGATGTTAATTTTGATTCAATTTTCATGTTTGCCTCATGTAAGTTGATCCATTAACGTTAAAGTACTTACAGCCGGTTTTTTCAAAATCGTAATAATTACATCCTTGATTTTAACATAAAAGATTCAAATACATAAAAATTTTCGAGTTTTTTATTTAAACCAATGGCATGGAGCAAAACAGCAATCTGATCAAATCGCTTAAACTAGAAATCCAGAAAAGCGATCCGGAGATTAAATAGAAATACCAAAAATTGAACCGCAAGAGGTTCATATTATTGAAATCTGCTCAATTGGAAACTGAAAAGCATTACCATTGTACCTGAAGAGAATGATTAAAAAACATTATTGATGAAACCTTATCCTGGATTTAAATCAGGATAAGAATATGTGGTATTAAAATTAATTATACGGGCTTTCGCGCCCGGACGACGAGTTCCTTTGTCACTGCCGTTCTTAAAGGTAGAGTATTCCAGTGTAGGAACACTGTTTCTATTATGTCTTTTGCCTTTTGCTCCAGGGCAAAAAAGTAACCAAACCGCAAAATTATATAATATAGCAAAGCCGAAGGCTAAACTCCTTACGGTTAAAGAATGGTAATGACAAAAGTGCACCTGGCGGCCATGTTTCGCTAATCACCTGCAAATAAAAATGTAAGTAATTTCCATAGGGTTTCAAACAGTACGCAGCTTTTAAACTCGCCCGCTCTGAAAACATTTTTTAAACTCGTTCAATAAGTAAATGTAGATTGCGGGACTCGAACAAAAAAGCTGCTTTTCTTAAGTACAGGTACTGCTCAACATAAC
>DATGNN010000403.1:0-2585 GCA_035306725.1 Chitinispirillaceae bacterium
GTTCATGGCTTAATGTATTGGCATCGGCCATGATGTTTGCATAATCACGCGCGGCATTGTTAAGATTGTAATTCCAGTAAAGTGGATCAACTGAAGGATAATTTTGTGGTAAAAGGATGTCAAGACCGCTTTGAATATAAGTATCTCTATACTCTTGGGGGTTCATTCTGCATGTATTGGTCAGAACCAGTAATGCACGTTCCTGCCAGTTAGGGAGACTGTCCTGTTTTGTTCCATAATCATCAGAAAACGTAGAAGTAATAAATAATGCAGCCAAAAACAGAAAAATTTTCATCAAAAAACTCCCGGAATTTAAAACCGATCTTTATTTATTAGTGTACACATTAAATAAAAAAGTCCAAGAATTTTATTAAAACAGGAAATAAGAGTAACTTTTCATGGTTGCTTTTAAGTTTTGTAAGCACCCGTTTTCAAGAAGTTTTTATCGGTTCATCTTTAATAATATAAACAGAATCAGATTGTTTTTGGTGATAAATGTATTGGAGTTTACGGGAGAGGATGGTTTTTTCTTTTTCGGGACGGACTATTTTTTTACTTTTTAGCTAAAAAGTAAAAAAATAGTCCGTCCCGAAATTTCATATTCAGTCTGGTCAATTTCGTCCACGATTCGCCACCATTATTTGTTTTTAATACAACAAAAGCAGTATCCGCCTGGCCCGGAATTTCCCTCGTTATCAATAGTCTGGGTGAAAGAGAAGTTATGCTAATCAGGAGATATTTACTGGCTGCGGTAAATGTGAACATTACTGTCCTGTAACGGCAAAATCTGCAATCAGTGTAATTTCGTTTGGTGAACGCCGTCTTGAACCGGGAAATCCTGTATTGCCTATGTCAAAACGTGAAAAAATATTAAAAATAAGGGCAGATAGTAAGCAGCGTACAAGCAGCTTCGCAATATTGGAATCAACATACTTTGTATTTTTCAAATATAGTGTTTATAATATCTTTATTTGTTTTTTTGTTTTTAATATAGTGGGTATTTTCTTCGAATGTATCAGCGTTTTTACGCCAGAAAATGCCAATTGGAATTTCAACTGAGGTATCTTGATCATAGTCTATTGCATGTGAAGCACGTGTGAGGGCACTGCTTTTATCGTATGGATTGTATGAATGGTTTTCATTGATATCAATCATTCTGGTAGACAGTTGAGATATGCTGTTTTCTTTGCTGAATGTTCTGCATGGTGCAATAATTTCTACAAATGCAAATCCGTTATGATCATAAGCGGAGGATATGGTTCTGATCATATGTTTCTGATTACCGCAAAAAGTACGTGAAACAAACGTGGCCTCACATGATATTGCAAATTCGATTACATTAAGTGGTACACTGATTTTCCCATAAGGAGTTAAAGTTCCCGGATAACCTTGTGCGGATGTAGGTGAGGCCTGATTTTTTGTCATTGCATAAATGCGGTTGTTCATGCAGATCACAGTCAGATTAAAATTTTTACGTGCCGCATGTACAAAATGACCAATGCCTATAGAAAAAAGATCCCCATCACCTGCTGTCACAATAACAGGAATGTCAGGTCGTGTAAGTCTGGAGCCTACGGCAACCGGAATGGCGCGTCCGTGAAGAGTATGCATGCCAAATGTGTTAAAATATAAGGAGATTCTTGACGAACATCCTATACCAGAGATAACACAGGTGTTTTTGGGGTCTACTTGTTTATTATACAAAACCTGTGTAATCGCAGACAGGATTCCATAAAAGGAGCATCCTTTACACCATGTTGGTTTTAACTTGCTTCGATAATCACTTAAATCCATAATAAATTTTAAAAGAAGAAAATCAAGAACATAATATCTTAACTAAAAGAAGTTTGTCAAACATACTGTCTGGTTTCAGGTTTTTTACATCTGTTTTTACCGGCTATCTGATCACAAAAAGTTTGAATCTCTCCAGGTGTAAATGCCTCTCCTCTTGACAAGGTGAAAGAAACGGGATTGGCATCAGTGTACATTCTGATAAGTTTTGAGTATTGTCCTGTAAAGTTTGATTCCGGTATGATCACCAAAGAACTGAATTGAAGTAGTGTTTCGATTGCATTTTTACAAACAGGATAAAGGAGCCGGGGATAGATTGCTGCTATGTGAAATCCTTTTTTGCGAAGATTGATTACTGCTTGTTTTGCAACTGATGCTGTAAGTCCCCAGGCAATAAGTGAAAAATCAGCTTTATACAATTGGGATTTTTCCAGGTCCCATTCGATCAGAGAACTGTTATTATTTTCTACCGACTTGATTTTTCCAAACCTTTTTTTTATTTGTTTAATCCGGTTATCACAATCAACGCTCGGAGCACCATTTTTATCGTGTTCCACACCGCTTACCCGATATGTGTCTGGTGAAAACCCTGGAACAGGAATTGGATTTAGACCATTTTCTGTACATTCGAATCGCGAAAAGGATTCTTTATAACTGTATTCGGATAGTATAAACCGTCTGGTAATTTTATCATCTGTAATTTTTGGTATTTCCATTGTACCACTTATCATTGCGAGACTGCTGTCACTTAGTAAAATGACAGGACATTGATACTGTTCAGATATATTAAAAGC
>DATGNN010000404.1:0-26037 GCA_035306725.1 Chitinispirillaceae bacterium
CCGTAGAGGGCCGAATGCAAGAGCTTTGTATCCACGCTGAGCAGCAACTTCAACCGGAAGACATGCTTCAAAAAATTTTTGATTTTCAAACGAACGGGCATTTACCTGATCCGCTTTTTTCAGTTCTTCGTAAAATAATCTATACTCCTGCTCATCAAAGGGACAATTAAGATAATCACCAGTCCCTTCCTCCCATCTTGAAGCAAAAAAAACAATATTATAGTCAATAGAATCGGCCGAAACAATTGGTGCAATTGCATCATAAAAATGTAGTGATGAAGTCAGGAAACTGGATGTAAGCCATTGAACAAGGTTTGGCGAAGCAAGGGGACCGGCTGCAATTATGCAAAAAGGTTGTTTTAATGGTGGACTGCAAATTTCCTCATGCACAACAGAAACAAGTTTATCAGCAGACAATCTTTGGTTTACAGTTGAAGAAAAAGCCTCCCGGTCAACAGCTAACGCACTGCCTGCCGGAATTGATGTTTGTTGTGCAATATCAAGTAATGGGCTTTGAAGTAATCTCAATTCCTCTTTCAGAAGTGCATGTGATGAAGGTAATTTTATTGACTTAAATGAATTCGAACATACAAGCTCTGCCGGTAAATCTGTTTTGTGTGCAGGGCTTCTCCAAATCGGACGTGCCTCAAAAATTTTTACACGTATACCAGCTCTTGCCAAAACAAGTGCTGCTTCACAACCGGCCAATCCGGCCCCGATTATTGCTACTTCACTGTTATGAGACATTATATTACCAGAAAAAAGGAGAGTCAGGAAACATTTTCAGCATCTTTTTCGTTTTGAGTTACAGCTTCTGATTCATATCTGCATGAAAGGCATCTGTATAATGGTCCTTTACGTTTAGTTTCTTTATAAACCAACATCGGATACCCGCATTGTGGACATTTGTGGTTAACAGGTTTATCCCATGTTGCAAAATTACAATCAGGATATTTATCACAGCCATAGAATATTTTCCCGCGCCTGGTCTTTCTTTCAACGATAGTACCGCTACATTCAGATTTAGGGCATTTGACACCTGTTGATATTGATTTGGTGTTTTTGCATTCGGGATACCTGGAACACCCTAAAAAGCGGTTTCCATTCATGTTTAAAATCAACATGGGGGCACCACATTTATCGCATTTTTCATCTACCTTAATTGCATCAACTTTTTCTAATCGTTCGGTATATTTACATGAAGGGAATCCCTGACATGCGAGGAATTTACCATTTTTACTCCATTTGATTACTAATTTATTCTTTCCACATTCAGGACAGATTCTGTCGGTCACTTGCTGGTTTTGCGCTCTGAGATCTTTAATACTGCTTTTAACTTTTGATAATCTTCCGGAAAAGGGCTCGTAAAACTCTTTTAATACCTGAATCCAGTTAGCATCACCATCTTCAACCCTGTCCAGTGATGATTCCATGCCTGCAGTAAAACCGACATCAAAAACCTCTGGAAACTCTTTTACAAGAATATTTTTCACCATAAAACCGATTTCTGATGGAATAAATCGTCGTTTTTCAAGTATGACATATTTACGACGTTTCAGTGTATCAATAATCTGAGCATAGGTACTTGGTCTTCCAATACCTTTGTCTTCCAATTCCCTTACCAGTGATGCTTCAGAGTATCGAGGAGGCGGCTGAGTAAAATGTTGAGCTTCAGTGAGTTTTAAAAGATTTACAATATCATTGGCCTGCAGTACCGGCAGCCTTACGTTAGTATCGTCACCTTTATCATTTGAATTTTCTTCTACAGTTTCATCGTACAAAGCCAAAAAACCCTCAAATTTCATGATCGATCCTGTTGCACGAAACAAACAATTATCACCTTCAATATCTACTCTGGTAGAATCAAATAATGCATTTTCCATTTGAGAAGCGAGAAAACGTTTCCATATAAGTTCGTATAAACGTATCTGGTCTCTGGATAAATATGGTTTGATACTGTCCGGAGAAAATTTCATGTCAATTTGTGAAGGTCTTATCGCTTCATGCGCATCCTGAGAGTTTTTCTTTTTTCCATATTTTCTTGGTGCTGATGGCAGATGTCTGTTATCGTATAATGTTTCAATAACTTTACGTGCAACACTCAGGGCTTCATCTGCTATTCGAGTTGAATCGGTACGCATATAAGTAATCAATCCCATCGATCCCAATTCACCCAGTTCCAGTCCTTCGTATAACTGCTGTGCGATCATCATCGTTTTTGCAGCTGAAAACCCTAATTTTCTCGCAGCTTCCTGCTGAAGTGTACTGGTAATAAATGGTGGATACGGTTTACGTTCCTTTTTGGAACGATGGACATTTTTTACAGTATAATTAACATCACTTAACCGATTGATAATAGCTTTTGTTGTTTCTTCATCCGGAAGAAGAGGATTTTCATTGTCACCTTTTCTTCCATCTATGGAAAAAAGTTTTGCAGAGAACTGTGATTTTTCAAATGAATAATTTCCCACTACAGACCAGTATTCTTTTTTCTGAAATACGTTGATCTCCTCTTCACGTTCACATATCAGACGCAAGGCAACTGATTGTACGCGTCCGGCACTTAATCCTCGAAATATCGTTCTCCAAAGAATTGGTGAAACCTGATAACCAACAATTCTATCCAGAATGCGACGAGCCTGTTGAGCATTCACCTTATTCATATCTATTTCCTGTGGATGCGCAAAAGCTGCCAAAACAGCCCGTCTGGTAATCTCATTAAACATCACCCGTTTAATGGAGGAATTTTCATTTTTAATCGATTCGCAAACATGCCATGCGATAGCTTCTCCTTCTCTGTCAGGGTCAGGAGCTAAAAAAACATCTTCAACCTTGGATGCTTCATCTTTAAGAGCACGCAAAACACGACGTTTTCCTTTAGATATAGTATATTTAGGCTTGAAATCCTGATCAATATCAACCCCGAGCTCTTTCTCTGGCAGATCTATAACATGACCCATAGTCGCCCTGACAGCAAACTCTTTACCTAAATATTTCGAAATCGTTTTGCATTTTGCAGGAGACTCAACTATCACTAAATGTTTTGCCATAAATGCAATTTTCCTTATCTTGATAACTCAATTTTGTTATACAATATACTTTAAAGTTTTAAAAGCTGAAATGATTCGCATGAATACGCAATCAAAATGCCATTATTGAATATTGATTCCTGAGTTTTAATAGTTCCTGTACATGAATCACAGTGATATATTCGTAAAGAATATCAAAACCAGTTCTGAACAGCTTTTTTTTGATACTGTACCACAGGCTGTAATTCAAATACCAAAGCTAATGGGCACTTTTTCAGTTCAAAATATTCTCTAAAAGGGTCAATTATAATATCTTTTCCATCACAGTTATTAAAAATATATTCTCATTAAAAAACATTAACATTCAGCTTATAATTATCCGGATCATTTTTCATACACTAATTTCGTATCAGATACCATTTTCTTGAATTGCAGTTTCAAATTCAAAAAGTAATTGAGACATTAACCTTATACATTACTTTTTTGATTTCCATAAATTTTAGAAAGATACTCAGATATTGCAGTATCATAATCTGCAGTATGATAAAAAGCTTTTACAGCCATTTCTTTTCGTGTTTCAGATGAAATTGTACCATCTTTTTCGATCTCGTCAATTATTCTGTCATAATCATCCGGATTAACAACAACTGTTACGTAGGCATGATTTTTTGCAGCACTGCGAATCATTGTCGGTCCTCCAATATCAATATTCTCTATAGCATCCTCAATTTTTACATCCTTTTTTGATATTGTCTGTTTAAATGGATATAAATTCACCACAACGAGATCAATCGGTTCTATTTCATTATCTTTCATTTCCTTACAATGATTTGAGTTATCACGAATTGCCAAAATTCCACCATGAATCCGCGGATGAAGTGTCTTGACCCGTCCATTTAATATTTCCGGATGACCTGTATAGGAATCTACGGATCTGACCTTTATACCATTATCCAATAGAGTTTTAGATGTTCCACCGGTTGAGAGAATCTCTACACCCTTTTTTGCCAACTTTTTTGAAAATTCAATTATGCCGGATTTATCCGAAACACTGATCAGCGCTCTTCTGATAGCTAAATGACTCAAACAACTCATATGAACTTCCTTTTTAAAAAACTATTAAAGAATTTAGAATATGATTAATTGCATAGGGTAATGCCAATAGAACAAACTATAAAGATGCAGATATTTCACCTATTAGACATAAATTATGCATGTGCGTTAATCTTAATCTACATAGGTTGTTCTTTAACCTTCATTTTAATTAT
The DNA here is from genome assembly GCA_035306725.1 of Chitinispirillaceae bacterium. GTDB lineage: Bacteria > Fibrobacterota > Chitinivibrionia > Chitinivibrionales > Chitinispirillaceae > JAAYEB01. The sequence continues at coordinate 4,298 of DATGNN010000404.1, forward strand.
GCTCTCAATGAAACTTATAAATTATTTTAGTCATGAAATACCAAAAATGATTAGATCCAGTCTCAATTTTGGGATTTATTGATTTATTTGTTGGTAATACCTTGATATTTCTACTTAAAAAGGATAAATCCCAATTTAAAGTAATGATGAATGGAGGCAATTTTTATTAAGACAATCCAGGTTGAAGATACCCGGTACAGTTGCCAAGCATAGTGCTGTTGATACCTGCTAACAACAATAGTTCTCCCGGATAATTATGTAATGTTTTGACAACAGCAGGTTTTCTGTAGCCAGAACAATCATTGGTATCCTTGGAGATTCATTTCTGCGGGTATCTGGAATTCTGGGAAAAACTAATAAATGGAAGGATTCTTAATATGAATATCCTGATAATTGGTGGTACAGGAAACATCTCATCTGAAGTTGCAGACGTTCTTTATGAACAGGGCCACTCGATCACTGTTGTAACAACAGGAAAACACCCCGTACCTGGAAAGTACAATCATATAAAAGTAGACAGGCAAAACCAGATCGAATTTAAAAACGCATTATCTGATAGTATTGCTGATATTGTAATAGATTTTTTTGCGTTCGTACCTGAACACTGCCGTACAGATTTCGAGATTTTCAAAGGAAAAATCAAACAGTTTATATTTATCAGCAGCGCAACAGTTTACCAGAAACCACATAAAACACTTCCGATCTCAGAAAAAACGGTTTTAGACAATCGATTCTGGAAATATGCTCAAGACAAAATAGAATGTGAGCGTTTTTTAAAAAGTGTAAATAGCAGTTTTTTTCCTGTAACAATCATAAGGCCATCTCATACATTTGGCAAAACCTGGATACCATCACCTGTAAATGGATCTGATTTCACAATAGCAAACAGAATTCTTAACGAAAAGCCTGTAATCATCCATGACAAAGGTGAATCACTCTGGACATTGACAGCTTCATCGGATTTTTCTTCGGGTCTGGTCGGCCTGGTTGGTAAAAAGGATGCAATTGGAGAATCATTTCACATAACCAGTGATGAATCATTGACATGGAACTCAATTTATAACATTATTGGATATGCATTGGGCAAAAAACCTCTGATTGTTCATATACCCAGTGATTTTATAGCCAGAGTTTATCCGGAATCCTATGGCATGCTTATGGGAGATAAAAAAGAACATGGAGTGTTTGATAATTCCAAAATCAAAAAATTTGTTCCTGGATTCAAATGTAATAAAACTTTTAGCATCGCTATAAGGGAATCAATCAAATGGTTTATGGAAGATAAACAAAGAAGAGTTATTGACATTGAACAGGATCGATTAATTGATTCGATTATAAATCAGTGGCTTAACTACAATAATTAAATTACTGGATTAAACATGGGAAAACACTATCATCCCATAGGATTTCAGAAAAGTTGACATAAAGGCTAACACCATGACATGTTAATGTTGAGACACATTTAACAAAGGAGTCTTGGTGAGCCAACTAAGCATAAATTTACATTATCTAAGCAGGTAACGAAAAGGATAAATCTGCATTTGTGCAGACTTGTCCTTATTTTATTTAGTTTTTAAACCCAAAAAACGAATCTATCTTTTTTGCAATATCATCACCGGTAATTGCAACATCCTGATCATGATTATCAGATAAAGTATTCTGGTTTTCAGGAAGTGACTTATCAACTTTGGGAACTATAGGTGCGGTGGTATCACCTTTCTTTTCTTCAGGTATTTTTGGAGATTTACCAGCTTTTTGATTATCATTTATTTCGCTCTGTATGGAATCATTCTCGTTATCATATGGTTCGAATTGTATAGTTTCACATAATATCTCATCCTTCTCCGGTTTATCAAGAAATTTTGAACTCTCCGAATCATCATCTGAAACTGTTATCTGCTCTGAATCAACATTTTTTCCATAAGCAATATCTTTTATATTGCTCATATCATAATCCATTATCGTTTCCATAGAAAATTCTTCATCACTCGAACCGGATGGGATTTTATCTGAACTTTTTTCTGATAAAATCTCTGATTGATCAGAAGAGACACTGAATTCGGGTTCACTTTCAATACTCTCTATTTGCTGTTCATGATCAAAAGATTCTGCCTGAAAATCTTCAACAGATATGTTTTGTGATTTTTTATCAAAAGAATTTTCATCTTCAAACAAGTTTTTCTGCTCTGAAATGTTTTGGTCTGCTATTTCAAAACTTTCTTGTTCTTCTTTAAAACTATTTTTTCCTGTCTCTGTAATGATAAATTCTTCCGGCATATTTGCTTCAAAACTATCTATCTCATGCACTTCTTGATCGACTGCAGCTTGATTTGATTCACTTTTATTACTTTTTTCATCAGGCAGTTGTGAATTTGAATTATCTGGCTGCATGGTCTTGTCTGTTCCAGGAAAGATATCTTGTAATGAATCTACAGTATGTTCATCAATGTCTTTATTGTCATTTAGATTTTCATCTTTAGCTTCTGGAATAAACTCAATGCCCGTTTCATTAACTTCGGCTGTATTCTTTTCCATAGGAGTTTCGTCAATTTGTAAAAATTCATCTGAAGAGATTGTTTTTGCAGCTGGTTCATCGTAATTGTCAGTGATATCTACATTACCAGATGATTCTGTAGACTGGTTTTTGGCATCAGATTCCGAAAAGGTGATTTCACCTGAAACTGTTTTATTTTGCAGTTCCAGGAACAGTTCAACATACTTAACAAAATATATATCAAGCAGATGCATGCTGGATTTAAGAGAACGGTTTATGGACTCATATTTTGATTCAAAAGTATTTTTAAATTCGGTTCTGTTTATTTTATTGCTATTATATAACCTGCTTACATTTTCGATACCAGCTAACAGATCAGCAATAAAAGAGATGGTTTCATTTAATTCTTCATTTGATTTTTTACTTCGTTTTAAACGTAGACTTATTACGACTCCCCAAATTATTGAAGCCATAATTATTCCGGTAATAATTCCAACTATCAAATTAATTCCATTAAGCCCCATAAAAACTCCTTCAATTATGCGGTTAAGTAACCAGTTAATTTAACTCACTGTTTTATTATAATAATCAAAGAGAGGATGTGTCAAATGCAGATTTCTTATTCTTTTCAATACTGTTGTAAGAATATTTCAACCCCCTCCTGAAAAGAATTAAAATTCGAACCAAACAAAAAAACTTTCATTACATGTATTAACCAATTTCTTAAACTGTTTTGTAGTAAAATGATATAACGATTAATGGTGAAAAATTCAAACAATTTTAATACTTTCTAAAAATTCATTTCATCACATTCTAATAGTGCACTGTGAAAAACTTTATTACCTGATAGCTCCTATTCAGATATATACAAGATAATTCTTTGCACTCAAAATATATCATTTATTAAGACATCCCAAAAACTTATACTCCTCTGTACGACGCAGTATCATAAATTATCTGATATTTTTTAACAGCGTTCTCCCATGTAAATAGTTTCAGCATATTGATACCATTAAGAATCATTTCAGCATAAATTTCTGGTTTCGAGTATATTTCAATAGCATCTAAAAGTGCATTATGAGCACTGCTGACCATAGAACTATACAGCCGATTCTTTGGACGCTCACTTAAAGTATATCGTAATAACATTTTCCATTCTTCTTCCAACTTTTTACCTTTATATGCTTCCCTATATAGAATACCAGTAGGACAGTGTTTTTGTTCTTTTAATTTCAATAAATTGTTATAGTACTCAGGCATCTTGTTCTTTGTTATCGAGCTTATTTGTGTCCATAACCCTCCTGTACCTCTGGCCAACACCGGCGTGCCATGGATATAGCCCTCTGTTGCAGCACCAAATGGCTCATAAAAAGAGGGCATAATCAGATAACTTGCTCCTTTGAGAAATATGTTATAATCAGTTTTAGGAACTCTGAAAGGACATATTACTATATCACCACTGCATTGTTTTGTAATCTGTTCAAAAAATTCAATCTCTATATTTCCGGATGAAGGGCAAAATACGAGTTTTGCACTTCCGGTTGGTAATCTTTTAAATGCATGGAATATAACATCAAAGCCTTTTTGCATAATATCCAGACGACCAGACATAAAGAAAACAGGTGTTTTCGGATTATTAAAATTGATTTTGCCTATTACACGTTTATCATTAAGCGAACGCAATCTTGTTAAAAAAAAGTTTCTGTGGTGATTTTTTTCCTTTAACAAAAGATTATAATTATTATTTTCAGCTGCAATTATCATCTCTCTTTTAAACGGAACCCTGAAGTTACCAAATAAACCATTTTCAATGCCAATTGGAGGATTTTTAGAAAATTCATACTGCAGATGATCGGTAAAAGTGCCTCTCTGTAGTGGATCATATCTTAGTTCATGGGCAAAACATGAACTGACCGTTGTTAACGGCCCATTCAAAAAAGGTATAGAACATTGCAATACAGTATCACCAGGAATGTTTTTACCAAAAAACATCAATTTATGTGTAGCAGAAATTCCTTTGTCAAAACTATTATGCAATGTGAGAATTGTCCTTGCCTGTTTTAAAACATTGCTTAATATAGAAAATTTTGATGTAATTGCAATTGGCGCAGTTTCCCAGTCGTTGGCATGTATAATCAGATTTGAATCATACCCCAGTTTTTTAAGGGTAAAAGGAACTGCTGCACAAAAACTAAGTGAATCTAACAGAAGTTGTTCAGGATCCTGGTACTCATATGGATTCTCGCCGGCGAAAAAACGTCCACTGATCTGCAGAAAATATGATGGTATCGCAGAGTCAGTATCTTCATAACAGTTTATAACTAACTTACAATTACAAAGATGAAAAATCAAATTGCAAAACTTTTTCTTCAGAATACCCTTTTTAAGGGCATTTTTAGTATTTCGATTGGAATGAAATGGAGTTAAAAAAATTACTTTTTCGCCGGAATCGTTAAGCCCTAAAGGAAGAAAGTGTGAAACAGCTGCTAATCCACCCAATGATGCAAAACGATTTTCAAAAGAAAGATATGCTATAGTACGTTTTTTAATGCTGAATCGACATTCAGCTTTGTTAATAAGATCTATCTCTCTTTGCTCAAACAAAAAATGAAGATTTCTTCGCATCAATAACCAGTTGTCATTCTTGATGTAAAAATCAGGATCGTAATTGTTGACAATACTTCTCATATATAAACCTATTCATTTTTTCTAACCTTTCTTTTCTACGATGTAAAAAAAGGTTTTCTAATTATTCTACATGATTAAATGCTTCATCACAATAAGAAATCAGGTAAAAGTATCAGATTATAAGAAAAATCTGTTAAATCATAAAAAAAACTTTTTTTACATTGTTTGAATATGTTATCTGGTTTTCGTTCGATTAGATATTTCCAGACAATGTTTAATGTTTTTATTACCAATGCGGTCGGAAACACCCCATATCAGTCCAATAAACGCAGGAAAAACAATATTAATCAAAAGTATCACAGTAGAAATGGCAAACGCTGTTGCTGGTATGAGTAAATGAGGAAAGAATGCACTAAATTCATTCAAAAAAAACATGAATGAATATTCTCTAAGTCCAATGTTTGCTATAAAAAATGGAAAAAACAACATAAAAAGATATGACTCTGATGCAATGATAAGGTTAATACCAAATTTCGTAGAACCAAACATTCCCAATACAATTGCAGTTTGTAGTATAAGCAAAATGTAAGATACTATTGAATAGAAAAAAACTCTTTTTGAATTAACATATTCTAAACCTTTAATATGTTTTGATATTACACTTAGAAAACCATTTTTAAAATGACCAAAAATAGTTGGGTAGAATTTCAATATTAAAAGAAAAAGCAGGAGAATAAGAGATGAAAAAACTAGCAGGATTTTCAACTTATCTACATTCGAAATGTCGAAAATATACAGATGAACAGCAATTGCAAGTATGCCAAAAACCAAAATTGGAATGATTGAATAAAACCGATCTGTTAAAACCGAAACTACAGAACAGATTTTTTTTTTATCACTTAGCCCCCATGCCCTCATCAATTCCCCAAAACGGCCAGGTGTAATAAATGCCAGCAGATGACCCCACAGTAGTGTTTTGAATGCAATAGAAACAGATGAAGGAAATTTTTGTGAATACAGAATCTCTTTCCATCTAAGCATCTGGAAATACAAGCCGACAATACCAATTACGATTGTAATAGTTAATTGCCATACACATACTCTTTCAGCCAGTAATTTAATCTGTGTTAAACTGATATTTTTATTTACTATTATGAAAAACAAAAATGTAATTATCAGGCGAAAAGTAAAACTGACAGTTTTATTTTTTTTAATGAAATGCATCAGATACATAAGAGCTTTTGCACTTTTTTTTGGAAGCCTGACACAATTTCCTTGATTTTCATTCTCTATTGAGGAACTCTCATATCCCATTCTATTACCAATCAGAGCGAAATACTTGTTAGACAAAATGAGGTTTGAAACGAACTGAAAACCTGCAGACCTGAAAATAGTTTACCGGAAACAATGCTACAACATATTTACAGGATCCACATCAATGATCACCTTTATTGTTTTTGTTGTTTTGAGGTTTTTTTGGCGGATAAGTTCCAGTACTGATCCAATTTTTGATGGTGAAACACTCTTAATTAATAATGAGTATCTGTATTCAAGAGCAATTTTTTGAAGAACAGCCGATGAAGGGCCAAGTATTTTTAAATCTGGTCCGCAGAATTTTTTGGCAATTGAAAAAATTGAGTATATGGTTGATTTCACCTTTATCTCATCTTTCCCCTGAACAACAATTCGTGCCAGTTTTCCAAACGGAGGATATTGAAGTTCTTTTCTTGAGCTTATTTCGGAGTCAAAAAAAGTTTCATAATCATGATTTTGAGCTGCAAGAATAGCACTATCTTCAGGAAAATAGGTTTGAATTACAACTTCTCCACTGTTATCAGATCTTCCTGCCCTGCCGGCAACCTGAGTTAAAAGCTGGAAAGTCTTCTCTGCAGCTCTGAAATCGGGAAAATGTAAGCTTATATCTGCCTGTATCACTCCAACAAGCGATACAGATGGGAAATCAAGACCTTTAGATACCATCTGTGTTCCTAACAGTATATCTGCTTTATTATTTGAAAAATTATTCAGAATATCAATATGAGCCCCCTTGCGGCGTGTAGTATCCTGATCCATCCTTAAAATCCGAATTTGTGGTAATTCATTCTTCAGGTATTCCTCAATTTTTTGAATACCAGTACCTTTATATTTTATTTGCTCGCCCTTACATGACGGACATACATCAGGAGCTTTTTCTTCATAACCACAAAGATGACATTTTAATGTATAATCACTTAGATGATATCTCATATTAACAGAACAGTTCGGACATGTACAGGTCTTACCACAATTTTTACAAATAAGTACTGTTGAAAAGCCTCTTCTGTTCAAAAGCAGAATTACCTGTTTTTTATTTTCAATGCACATTTGAATACGGTTCAATAAAAATCTAGATACCGGAGACCAATTGTTATTACGGTGTTCCTCTGCCATATCAATTATTTTTACCTCAGGCAAAGCAGCAGCTCCAAATCGCTTTGTCAGACTAATCTTGTTATATTTTTTCCGAATTGTATTATAATAACTTTCAAGGCTTGGAGTTGCACTTCCAAGTACAACCAGCGCTTTCTGGAAATATCCACGCATAACAGCTATATCACGTGCATTATACCTGGGTTCTGTATCACTCTGTTTATAGCTTGTATCATGTTCTTCATCAACTATTATCAAGCCAACATTATCCATAGGTGCAATGATTGCACTTCTAACACCTATTATTACCCTTTTATTCCCGGAAACAATCTCCTGAAGACTATCCCTCCTTTCTCCTTCCGACATATGGCTGTGAATCACTGCAATCACATTGCCTAAAGTACTTTTAAATTTTCTTATTGTTTGGGGCGTTAATGAGATTTCTGGGACAAGAATTATTACACCCTTTCCCTGTCTTAAAGAATAAAGTGCAGTTTCTATGTATATATGTGTTTTGCCGCTGCCTGTAATTCCGTGAAGCAGAAATGGTTTATCGGGAGAATGAAAAGCTTGTTTCAATTCTTTAACAGCTTCAAACTGTTCATGAGTAAGTTTGATTTCATTGTTCTGTTCTACTTCAATTTCAAGCTCTTTAGCTTCCCTGACTACAGTTTTTGTTGTTTTTGCAAGAAATCCTTTTTTGTAAAGGTAAGTTACTGATGACCTCTTAATATTTAAATCTTTTTCCACCTGTTTAACAGTAAAACTATTGATATTTCTAAGTTTAACCATCACTTGCTGATATGATACCTTAAGTGTTGATATATCACATTTCTTAACAGAATATAATGTAATTGTTTTTGAAGCAGAAGAAACGAGGCTTTTTCTGACAATGGAACGAAAAACTCTTCCTATATCGCATTTATAATAATTCGCCATCCATTCATATAATTTTATTAGAGACCTGTTACTATCTGTCCAATGGGTTGATTTTATATCAATAACTTCTTTTAGATTTGCAAAGTTTGATTTTTCTTTTAATTTAACAGCGACTCCCCATGTCCTGTTTCTTTTAACATCAACAAGTACAGGTGTCCCCGGAATAATTATATCCCGAAATTTTTGTGGAATTTTATAATCATATAAACCAGGTATTGCAATAGGGAAAGCTACACTCACAACAGCCTTCGATAAAGTACAATCTCCATAAACATATTGACCGTTTTGATAATCCATGGTAATAATCTATTAATATCCTTTAAATCAGGAATATGTTATAATTTTTAAAACAATCTCAAATTAAGAACTATATCTAAACTATTTATATTTCTTTTTTTAAGGAGTTTTTGTGGTCATATCGGTAGAAAATGCAAAACAAGGTATGATTCTCTCCAAAGATGTATTTCTTTCCAATGGCAACATGCTTATCAGAAATCAGAGAACACTGACACCCGAAATAATTCAACTTCTGAAAAAACACCGTATTGAATACATTGAAATATATGAAAATAGTGATACCGAAAACAAAGGTAACAAACAAAAAGATTCAAGCATGCCCAAAAAGCTTCCACAAATTAAAGTAAAAATTAATGAAGATGCCATGGATGCATTATTAATAATTGAACCATCCGCTATTAATACTGAAAATATTACATATGAACATCTTGTCCAGGTCCTCAAAGAAAATGGTATCTGTTTTGGCATCAAGGAACCTGTTTTAAAAAACATTGTTGAACAGTGGAATAAAAATAAAAAAAGATCTGAATTTGAACACATCGCACAAGGTGTTTTTCCTAAGAGTTACCCTATTGAAAACAATATTGGTGTTCTTGTACAGCACGTTTCAAATAAAGACGATTTTGACAAAATTCGAAACTATAAAAATTACTGGGAAATAGCTGAAATTACACCAAATGTTCAAAGAGTTAAACCTGGTATGGTCATTGCACAAATACAAAGTCCCAATCCCTCATATGCAGGGAAAAACATTAAAGGCGAACAGATTTTTTCCACAGATTCCACTATTACCAGCCTTGTATTTGAAAATGGTGTTGAATTATCTGCAAACAATGATCAGATTATTGCTACATCAGACGGTTTAGCCTTCTTTTTTAACAATACTATAGGTATTCAGGAGTTAAATTTTGATGGTTTCGTTGATGTTGTTGTAAGTCCGGATAAGATGAAAGCATATGTGAACGTTTATCCTAGTGGAATTGGTGGCGAAATGCCGGATGAAATGTCTATCCGTAAACTTTTAAACCAAAAAGGCGTAGTTTTCGGAATAATTGAAGATAATTTTAAAAAACTGCTAATTGATTTTGCTAACAGTATTTATGCTTCAGAGAATATTCTGATTGCTCAAGGCACCGATGCAGTAAAAGGTAAAAACGGAATTGTTGAGTTCCTTTTTAACAGAGAAACATCATTAAAACCTCAACGCAATCCGGACGGTTCAGTTGATTACAAAAATGTAAACATAATCAATGCTGTTTCTGCAAAGCAGAAGTTGGCCATACTACACCCACCGCAAAAAGGTATCCCTGGTAAAAATGTGCTGGGCCAGGAAATGCCTTGTCTTGATGGAGTTGCAGCAAAATTACCATCCGGAATGAACACTTTACCTGACCCCCAAAACCCCGACTGCCTGATCGCTGCTATAGATGGAATCGTGAGATTTAATGGATCAAATGTTGAAGTGTTTGAAGGATTTATTGTTCCGGGAGACATAGATTATTCAACCGGTAATATTGAATATGAAAAATCGGTAGTTGTAAATGGTGATGTAAAATCCGGTTTTGCTATAAATTGCGGTGGAGATCTTCAGGTCAAAGGGACAATAGAAGATTGCAGTCTGACCATTGGCGGAAATGTACTGTGTAAGTTTGGATTTATTGGTCAGGGCAAAGGAATTATCGATTCAACGGGTGATGTAAATCTTGGGTTCATGAAAAATCAAACTGTTAAATCGCGAAAAAATGTCAATGTTGCCAAAGAAGCCTTAAATTGCAATATCTTTGCCAAATATTCAATTGCAATACACGGTAGACCTATATCCGTAGCTGGTGGACAATTAATGGCACGCGATTCAATTACAGTTTATTCTGTTGGCAATCACAGTAACATTCGTACAATTCTTGAAATCGGAACCGATTTTTCACTTCTTGAAGAACTGCAAAAAACCCAACAACAGCTTAATGAACTATCGTCCAATTTTCAGAAATTATCTGAAAGTTATAAAAAATTTGAGAACATAATCTCTAATAGAAAAACTTCCTCTGAAAAGAGCCAGACTCTGTTTTTAAAACTTACAGAAAGCATTCAAAAACATAAGCAGCAAATGGACTTACTAAGACAGAGAGAAAGGATAATACAAAATAAAGTTTACTCTTTTAGTTCTGCTTTCATTTCGTTTAAACATGCAATATACCCCGGAACAATTATCAAGATTGGTGAAAGAAATCTAATAATTAAAGAAGAGGTATTGGGACCCAAAAAAATCCTTTTGGTCGACAATGAAATAAAATTCATTTGATATAACCACAAACAATTTGAAATAAGTGTTTCCTCAAACGGTTACAGCAATGTCTGGAAAATACAGGTGAATATAATCCTGAACTTTTAATCTTATAAAAACAAAATAACCGACATTACTGTATCGTACTTTTTAGTATCTTTTTCGGGAATATTTGAAACCCCTCTCCCCTCAGCTAAGTTATTTTCCCACAGTCCTCAGGTAAAAAGAGAACAAGTATATCATACGACTAATTGTTGAATGTCGAAAGATTTTAAAAAATTTGGGTTAAACTGTCATTGCAAGGAGTAGCTTTGTAAAAGAACTTCAAAGTCGGAGAAATATCTCATTTTGCTTTGCGATATTTTATACCTGTTATTCTGTTTCCTTTATCATTAAATTCGATTTCATCAAAATAGTGTCTGACAATAAAAATTCCCCTACCGTGGTCTTTGATTCTATTTTCAGGTAATAACGGATCTGGTAATTTGGTATGGTCAAAACCATCACCTTCATCTATAACACTTATTGAAGCAGCATCAGTGGTAATTTTGTAAAAAATCTTTACAATTTTTGATGAATCATTCCTGTTACCATGAATAATTGCATTTGTAATCATTTCAAATATGCATATTTTTATTTGCCTTATACTATTGTCCTCGAATCCGTTTTTGTCCATTTCTTTAAGAATAAACGAACAGGTATTTTCAATTTCAGTCATGTTTTTTAAAACCAATACTCCAGGTTTTTCTTCGGTGCTGAAACCTGAATCTTTCAGTAAATCATCAGGATTACCAACTTCGATGCAGAGCATGGTAAAATCATCTCTTAAAGATACGCCATCTCTGAATACCTGATGATCAGTGGTAATGCTATCCAGAACTTTTTGTGGAGCCTCTATAGCGATTTGCTTAAACATCTGTTCTAAACGCTTAATTCCATATAGATTTCCTTGAGAATTACACCCCTCGGTAACACCATCCGTATAAAGCAATATCTTGTCACCTGCATTGAGCGACACTGTTTCATCTTTATATTCTACAATTGGAAGGAGGGCTGTATGTCCAACAAAAAAACCTTTGGAATCGAGTTTGGTTATCTGTCTGTTTTTCGAATTAAAAAGCAAAGGAGCTACATGACCAGCTCTTGAATACACCATAGAGTTTTTAACAGGATCTATCAGACATAGAAATGCAGTTAGATATTGTTCAGTTTTTACAAAATGGCAAATCTTTTTATTAACTTCGGAAAAAACTTCAGATGGAGATTCGATTTTCTCAATATAATGTGCAAACAGCATTTTTGCCATAGCAGCAATAAGAGCAGCAGGTATACCATGGCCAGAAACATCGAAAATAAGTACAGCTATTTTTTGTCTCTGAGTAATAATGATATCATAAAGATCTCCTCCAATTTTCTCTGCTGGAATATAAACTGCAGAAGTTTTCATATTTGCAGTTTCGGGAAGTTCTCTGGGTATCAAACCTTCCTGAATCTGTTTTGCCAGATCCATTTCCTCTTTGATTTTATAACGGATTTGCTCAAGTTTTTGTCTGGTGTTTTCAAGTTCCTGCTCTTTTATTTCCAGCAAATCAATCAGAGATTGCCTGTTCTTTTTATGATCTGTTATTTTGGCCATACTAATTTTTGTGACCTTCAATCAACGTTTTATTTTGCAAATTAAAGAATACCTTTTGTCAATTATTTGTGGTCATTTTCGTTTAAAAGGATCAAAAGGGATTATTTTTCTCTTTTTCATCTGTTCCCGCTCGTTTTTTTTCATCTTTTTCAGTATTTTCTTCTCAGAATCATTTAAAGATTGAATTCCTTGACGTCCAATTTTATCCAGAATAGGATCAATAGTATTCTCAAAATAATTTTTCCTGTCCAATTCTTCTTTTACTCGTTTCCTGTTATTCCTTTCAGAAAATGTCTTCAATATATCTTCAGTAATAGAAGAAATTCTGGGATACAGTTTTATGTAAGCTAAAGCTATAATAATTCCACCTAAATGCGTAAGATGAGAAACGATACCACCAGGAGATAATACACCAAAGAGTGAAATTATTGCATAACCAATTACAACGATTCGAATATTAATCGGTAAAATGAAAAATAAAAGTACCTGTCGGTAAGGAAAATAAAGGGCATAAACAGTTAAAACACCAAGTACAGCTCCTGATGCACCTATAACCGGAGTAAATCTCAAATCTCCATTGAAAAGATTGATTAAACTGAAAAAACCGGAGCCGGCACCGCAAATCAAATAAAAAATTGCGAATCTTTTTGTTCCCCATCTCTCTTCAATCTCTGCTCCAAACATCCATAACATCAGCATATTGAAAAGGATATGAAAAGGATAAGAAGGCGCATGAAGAAAAACATAAGTTACAAGGCGCCATAATTGAAAATGCCTGAATGTATACCAGGGAACCAGGGCACCCCATTGTATCAATAGCCTGGATGTAAAAGGAAGAATCTGAAACAGGTAAACGCAAAGCGTAACAATAATTATAATTTTAATTGCTTTTGTAGTACTCCTGTACCCCAAGGACATCATTAAAAGCACCTTTGTTTCAATTACATTTATCGTTGCTGAATTTTTTATAAACCTTTTGCATCACATATTTGGGAACAAAAGATGAAATATCACCTCCCAATTTTGCAATTTGCTTGACTATGGTCGAGTTAAGATAAATATATCTGGAACTTGGCATAAGAAATACAGTTTCTGCAGTTGAACGAAGGTTTCGGTTTGTAAATGCCATCTGGAACTCGTAGTCAAAATCAGACAAAGCTCGTAAACCTCTGATTAACACAGTAGCACCAAAATCATTTAAGCAGTTAACCATTAATCCGCAGTAGCTTTCAACCTGAATTTCCGGTATCCCCCGGAAAGCTTCTTTTACCATTTCGAGTCGTTCATCTATCGAAAACAGTGGCTTTTTTCCGGGGTTCTCCGCCACAACAGCAACTACTTTATGAAATATTTTTGACGCACGAACTGCAATATCAATATGTCCAAAAGTTATTGGATCAAAAGTACCAGGATATAAAGCTATTTTCATTATCTTACCTTGTTTTGCAATCTGGCTGATCGTTTATAAAAATCAATTACAGTGTTTCCATAACACCTTACATCGTATGGTTTAAATTCGATATCGGAGAATATTTCCTTGCTCTTGTAATCCGAGCTGTGCTCATATATCATGATGCCATTTGTCGATAGCAGAAATGAAATATCAAATATTAAATCCTGTAATTTACACAAATCATATGGTGGATCATAATAGATAATATTATAACAGCCTTCTATAGTTTTAATAAACCTGTTAACATCCTGATTATAAAACCGGCATCTGTCTGATACACCCAGAATTTGGGCATTCTTTTTCAAGTAATCAAGTCTGCTTTTGTCTTTCTCTACAAAATCTACTCTTGACGCACCTCGACTAAGCATTTCGAACCCCAATGCGCCACTTCCAGAACAGATATCTGCCGTAACGGCATCGTGAAGTTTTGGTTTGATGATCTCGGAAACAGATTCGCGTGTACGTTCCAGGGTAGGACGAAAAGAATTTCCACGATCTGGTGTGTACAATATCCGGCCTTTGAATTCACCGGATATAATCCGAAATTTCATACTAGTCTTTCACTGTTAGTAACAACTCAGCATTGATTATTACACTTGATCTGGTTTTAGCCTTAATGTTTAATTTTTTGAATGCACAGGCAACCTGTTCATTATACAGATCAAGAACCATACGTACAAAATCTTTATAAATACCAGATCCCTCTACCTTATAAATAAACCTACGGTATTGTCCGACCCTTTCAGCAGATATCTGCCTGGGCTCCGAAAATTTTATTCTGTTTTCATCGGCAATTTTAACAATATTTTTTAAAATTGAAGACAATTCTTCACGTGAACCAAGATGATCTACTGCCTGAAAAGGATCAGAAAGATTTAAACCGAAATCGGTTTTGCATGTAACAACAAACTTGAATCCGTTTTTTGCATCTGAAGCAATATAAGAATAAGGTGGCTGCAATAAGTTAATTTTTTCTTTTTTAAGATCATTAAATGTTGAAGCAATCAACTCTTTTGTTTTTCCGACTCCATGCGCATAAACAGTCTGGAAATTAGTTAATTCCAGACTGTTTAATCCTATTCCTGATGGTACTACGCGACTTAGCATTGTAACTACATTTTTACCAAAAGCAACTTCATAATTGACCTGTTCTACAAAAGACATGTCCTGGTAAGGAATGTTTAGTATCCCCTCTTTGATGGATTTCTCTCTTGAATCGTTGATCTCGTGGACAATATCTTCAATCATTCCGGGTTTCAGATGAGAAGAAGGGCTATAATCAGTTACAACTTCCTCCTGATGCAATTTTGGAGGAGATGAATTTCTAAGGTGCAGAAAACCAATAATCCCACCTGTAAAAATAAGACATAAACCTGCGAATATGGTTATTGCAGTTATTTTTTTATTGTCCAAAACGGGTTTTCGTTTTTTTCTGTATACTTCTTTAAGAAGATTAATTCGTATCATGAATATCAATCATTCCCGCGGATTGCAAGCCCTACTGAAACAGACAGTTGTGGTATATATGTTTTTAACCGCTCATCATCTATACCCACTCTACAAGCAATTTTTCTGAATGGATTCAGTAATTCTCCATTGTTTGTTTGATTAAATATTGAATCAGCATATTCTATCTGACTAAAGACAGATCCACATAAAAATAATTTTGTTGATTTAAGTTCATACCCGTTGATATAAAGTATTCTGGAGATTTCTTTCAGGACCTTTTGTGAATACATACCTGGTTCCAAAGCACCATATTTGTACTCGAAACACTGAAAATCAATAAATTCACCATTTAAACTAAGTATCAACTTTGTTTTTTCCATTTCCCCGTAAACGATAATAACCGGTAACGACAAAAACTCTTCATAATTAGCTTCAAATACATTTATCAATGCAAAAATATCCAGATCCAGAATAACAGGTTTTAACTTCAGGTTTTTGAGAATTCCAAAAACCGGTTCTATACTCTCCCTGCGATAAGCAACAGCCAGATACTCTTTCAGTGATTTATCTGAAACGATGGTTAATTCCTGATAATCCAGCATATATTCATTAATTGAATCATTCAAATTCTGTTCTAATTCCCACTTGACAAGTTCACCAGGAGATTTTTCATCAATATCCGTCTGAATACGTTTAACAACAGCATATTCAGAAGGTACACTGATGACTAATTCCGGACTGTGAAATTTAAATTTTCCCTTTAAACTTTTAAGTTCTTCAATGCTGTTTTCCCAAAAGCCAGAACCTTTGCTTTCCTGTGAAACAGGTTGGATTGCAATCAAAAGAACGGCACTCTCTTCTGGAGAATACTGTGCGATACTAATATAATCTTTCTGGATATCTAATCCACTGATATACCTGGATTTTGTTTTCATAATTGTATATATTTCAGAAATACCCTGATTTGCGATGCAAAACAACAAAATATAGTAAATACCATATTGAGAATAAAAGCTAAGCAATTATTAGATCCTGTTTTTTGCATTATTCCCATTAAAAACATGTAGATTCCTGTATTTTCAAAAGTTTCACTCTACCAATCCCTTTCACATTAATTAGATCATCGCTTTTTTCAAATTTTCCGAATTTTTGACGATACTCAATAATGTTTTTTGCCAGAACCGGACCGATGCCAGGAAGATTTTGCAGATCTGTTTGATCTGCTTCGTTAATATTAACGCAATTATAAAAAGATTGTTGTACTAAACTGAAATTTACAGTATCAGCTATTAAAATATTTTCTGATAGAGTTGTTATAGCAAAAAAACGACTATCTTTTTTATTAAAAAATTGGGCCCACCGAACAATCCATAATCCAGCACAAATTACCCATATAAGTATTAACAAACCCCGTTTGTTCTTCATCACTCACCTGTAGAATGAACAATATCCAGAAATGCATCTATTATGTTTGGATCGAATTGCTTCCCTTTCTCTTTTTTTAAAATACTGAATGCGACTTCCTGTGACAGAGATTTTCTATATGGTCTGTCTGATGTCATAGCTTCAAATGCATCAGAAACAGAAAGGATTCTGGCTCCAAAAGGTATTTCGGTACCAGATATCCCTGTTGGATAACCGCCCCCACAATAAAATTCATGGTGATGAAGAACCATGGGAACAAGAGACTTCAAAAAAGGAACATCAGCAATTATTCTGGCACCAAGTCCAGGATGTTTTTTAATCTCTTCAAATTCCCTGTCAGTTAATTTCCCGGCCTTATTAAGAATCTGCTCACTTATCCCAATTTTTCCAATATCATGCAATAAACCGGCATATTTCACTAACTCAATTTCCTGGTCAGGAAGTCCCAGATGTCTGGCTAACACAACAGTATATTTCATGACATTTTCAGAATGCCCATGTGTATATTCATCCTTGGCTTCAACTGCCAGCGCAAAAGCACGTATTGTTTTAAGATAATTATCTCTTATATTCTGATACAAACGGACATTTTCAATGGAGATACTTGCCTGCGATGCCAATACATTGATAATCTCAAGATCAAGACTTTTAAAAGATTGTCTATTTGCAAATCTTACAAGGTTTAAAACGCCCACAACTCTTGACGGAGTTTTCAAGGGGAAAGAAATAAAAGACTTGAATTCAGGTGGTATGGGAAGAAGCTCAGAAGGAAGAACATTAACTCCCGATTCGATTACGATTGGCTCTTCTCTGGATAACACCCATCTGGCAGCATTTGTGAAAGCCTTATTAACCCAGAATTTTTTTTCAACCCTGCCACAGATTTCAGAAATTGAAAGCCGGCCGCTTGAATCATTGATCAGTAAAGCACCACCGTCAGCTTTGGACATCTTTATAGAATAATTCAAAAATTTTTTATCAAGTTCTGCAATATCCAGAGTAGAAGTTAGGACTTTCGTAACTTCATGTAAAGATACCAGTTTAGAAAAGAGAAGGTTTTCCTCCTCCAACTGTTTACTGATTATCGCCCTTCGTACCTTTTCTCCAATCTCTTCAAGATGAAAAGGTTTTGTAAGATAGTCATATGCACCAAGTTTTAAAGCTTCAATTGCAGTATCCAGGGTCGGGAATCCTGTAGTTATGAGAACTGGAATGGTACTGTTATTTTTTTTAATTTTTTTTAGAAGATCTACACCTGTAATACCCGGCATTTTAATATCTGTAATCACAAGATCAACACTTTTATCTTCAAGAACTTCCAGGGCCTGTTCACCACATTGTACAGTAAAAACTGAATATCCCCGCTTTTTTAGATACTGCCCTAAAATATTACATATTGAGACCTCATCATCTACTACGAGAACATGTGTATACTCAGAATTCATATCCGGCTTCCACCTGTTTACGAAATTTTCGCAGATCTTCTGGTGTATCTATGCCAACAGAATCAAAATTTTTGATAAGACATTTAATTTTCATTCCATTTTCAAGTGCACGGAGTTGTTCCAGATTTTCTCTTTTTTCAAGCTCTCCTTGAGGAAAGCTGCAGAATTTTTCAAGTCCTCCTGCTGTAAAACCATAGATTCCTTTATGTTTTAAAAAACAACCCTCTTTTGTCAAATCGTATGGTATCGGTGATCTTGAAAAGTATAATGCTTCACCCACTCTGTTTAATACAACTTTTACAGTATGAGGACAATCTTTTTCTTTTATTGTAGCATGGGAGGCAATTGTTAGCAAGGTATTATTGTCAATTTTTTTTAACTCACTTACTAAATCGCGTAAAATTTGCGCTGGTATACCTGGTTCATCACCCTGCAAATTAACCACATGCGTACAGTTTTTTTTAAGTATAACTTCATATACTCTGTCGATACCCCTGGAGTGATCTGCAGAAGTCATAACTGCATTTCCTCCATTTTTCTCAACAATATTGAGTATTTTCTCGTCATCAGTTGCAACTATAACTGAATCAAACGCTCCAGAGCGAAAAGCACAATTATATACCCACACAATCAACGGAACTCCGTTAATCTCACAAAGTGGTTTTCCTGGTAATCTTGTTGATCCATATCTGGCAGGTATAACACACATAACATAATCTGACATACTTACTCCAAATCAATTTTAAAATTACCACATTTTTTGAATCAGTACGAAATACTCATCTGATCAGAAATAAAACAAGCCATAGAAAGTAATTGTAACACCATAATAATTTCTAAACAGGTACTCCATATTCCATTTTTTTGGTAAACCGCATCACTTGGAGCAACTCCATATTTTGCAACACGTGAAACCCAACGATTTCATACCCCAAAAAAGCACCTTTATTACAGAAGCGTTTAACAATTTGTCACTATTGGGTGCAGAAGTTCGTTCACTGATTTATTTTGAACTGGTACAAACACATCTAATAAAGCGATAAAATCCAATTACTGCAGTTTTCTAATATCATTTATACCAGATGAAAACGTTTATTTTTATCTTAATTGCCACAGTTTTTACGTAAGAGCTGCTTGAACAACGCATTGTTTACAAAAAGAGATTTATTGAAGTGATCGTTTCTTCCAGCCGTTCCCTCCTGATCTGCCTTGAAAGTGCTGTCTGATTTTTCCTGTAAGAATTATCGACCACAGAAGGTAATCTCCCTGTTTAGTAGTAAACCGATCAATGTTATTCATTTATACTCCTTACTGAAATAACTATCAGTAATCAATGATTTTTGGTACTGCAAAATAATTGTTGTTTACATCAGGCCCATTCTGTAAAAGCATATCAGAAGTAAGTGACTGCGCCTCAATATCATCTCTTAAAGGATCATGTTCAGGAGCAATAAAGCATGTAGGCTCGATATTGTCTGTTTCAACGCTGTTTAGTTGTTCTACATAATTCAATATCGATCCCAAACTTACAGTAAATGTTTCAAGTTCCTCTTGTGATAATTTCAGTCGTGCCAGTTTTGCGATATGAAGTAAATGCTGCCGATCAATCATAAATCACCCCGTTATACAGATTCAAAGTTTGCAAATTTAGCCATCAATTTTTTTCGAGAACCATTATTAAAAAGTACAGTTAATTTCATATCATCCCCAAAGCCGCTAATACTCAGAATTCTCCCTCGGCCATAGGTTTTATGTTTAACATGCTGCCCCATTCGAAACTCTATTGTATCCTGTGAGAAATCCTCAAATCCAGGATCATTAAAACCTTTTTGTTTTTTTTGTGGTTTTTCCCGTGTTTTAGTTTCAAACCGCTGTTTAAATCCATTAGATCCATTTTCGATAAAAACACTGCTATCAATATAATTGTAAAGTTCCGAAGGGATGGAGTTTAAAAATCTTGATTGTGTACTTGGGAGCAAATCACCAAAACGCCATCTGTAATCTACGTATGAACATTCAAGATTTTCCATTGCACGGGTAAGCCCCACATAAAAAAGCCTTCTTTCCTCTTCAATTGCAGAATCGTCATCAAAATTTTGTCGTGATGGTATGATTCCATCCTCAAGGCCAACTAAAAATATGTGTTTGAACTCAAGTCCTTTTGCGCAGTGAAGAGTCATGAGATTAACAGAATTTTCTTTCTTTTCCCAACAATCAACATCACTGACTAAAGAGATCTCTTCAAGAAAATTTGAAAGCTTGCGATTCTGGCCCTCACTGGACCATATTGTCAAGGCATTAATCAATTCGTTGATATTTTCAATTCTTGCAGATGCTTCTTCAGTATTCAGACTTGTTAACATATCCATGTATCCGGAAAAGTGCAGCAGTTGTTTAAGAATTTCATCCGGAGATTCACCAGACTTTTCCATTTCAATTAAAATTTCAAACAGGGATTTCAAATCAGAAAAGCCCTTCTGATAACGGCTGCCAAGTGCGGAAATATCAGATCTCATCAAAGCTTCAAGCATAGAGCAATTCATTTTTCCGGAGCATTGTATTAAAGTATCCCGTGCTTTATCTCCCAGCCCTCTGGCTGGAACGTTCATTATTCTACCAAAGCTCTCATCATCACGTGGATTTATTATCAATCTAAGATATGCTATACAGTCTTTTACTTCTGCTCTTTCATAAAATCCAGTTCCACCAACCAGCACGTAGGGAATTTTATTTTTTCGGAATGCTTCCTCAAAAGACCGCGACTGTGCATTTGTCCTGAATAGAATGGCAATTTCACCCGGCATTGTTTTTGCGGCAGTAATAGAACAGATTTTTTTTGCAATTGATTCAGCTTCCTGCCTGTTATCGCGATATCTGGTTACAATAACTTTTTCGCCTGATGCTTGATCTGTCCACAATTTTTTTGAAGCCCGTATTTTATTATCCATTATTGCAGCATTGGCAAAATCCAGTATATGCTTTGTTGATCTGTAATTTTGTTCCAGTTTGAAGACTTTTGTATCTGGATATTGCTGCTCAAAGGAGAGAATATTCTCTATTTGTGCACCACGCCATCCGTATATACTCTGATCATCATCACCAACAACAAAAATTTTATTATTATTACCTACCAGCATTTTCAAAAAAAGAAACTGGGTATAGTTTGTATCTTGATACTCATCAACAAGGACATATTTGAACATGTTTCTATATTTATGAAGAACATTTTCATTTTTACGAAATATCAATACAGTCTGCATTAAAAGGTCATCAAAATCCATTGC
>DATGNN010000405.1:0-2037 GCA_035306725.1 Chitinispirillaceae bacterium
AATAAACCGAGCAGTAAAAAATAAAACTTATTATCCTAATTTGGAGTCGGAGCACGGATTGTCTATCTATATTAAAACAGAAAAAAACAAGATTCTTTTCGATACTGGCAAATCAGATATATTCATTAGAAATGCTCATAAATTAAACATTAACCTGTAAGAGGTTACAGTTGCGGTGATATCTCACAGACATAACGACCATATAGGTGGACTGATTTCTTTTTTAGACAATGAGTTAAGCATTGAAAACAATCTAATATTTATCACTAATATAGAAGAAGTCTATTCAAAACCAAAAGGGAATCAACTACTGTTTAAATCAAGTGGCAATAACATGGAACTTGACGATTTTAAACATGAACTTATTTTTTGCATAGATACATCTTGGGGACTTTGCGTCTTTAGTGGATGTGATCACAATGGTATTACCAACATGTTATTCACCATAAAAAAACAATTTCACAACAAAAAGATAAAATTAATCTTTGGTGGACTACACTTGATAGATGTGAGCAAATATGCTTCAATAGAATGGAAAAACGTTTCGATACGTTTCATGCAGGTCATGTAATTGAACTTAATGCCTAAATTAAATAATACTTGCGCACAAAGAATGTGTAAACATTACCACGGGCATTCAAACAGTCAAAATAGTGGAGGTTGTAATCACAATTAAACCAAATTCTAATAATTATATTTTCAACAATCATTTGCGACTATAGAAAAACAATTCGTGTATAGACAAAGAAAAGCCGTCAAACTTATAAAGCATGACGGCTTTTCTTCTGTATCTAAACCTGCGGAAGCGGGGGGATTCGAACCCCCGGTACAGTTACCCGTACGGCAGTTTAGCAAACTGCTGGTTTCAGCCACTCACCCACACTTCCCTTTGGTTATTTTGCTGAAATCGGATGCAAATATACATGTTTGTTTTCAACTTTTCAAAGAAAAACTATTTTTTAAATGCGAATATGCTATTTTTGTGCGACAAGATAATGTGATTAGGTAAAAAAGGATCAATGATACAGGTAAATAAGAAACGAAATAGGAAGAGATTAGTTATATGGATTGCATCAATTTTACTGTTGCTTATTGTTGCATTTGCAGGTTTAGCATACAGTTTTATTTTTAAACCAATTGAATTAACCGGAACAGAATACATATATATAGATGAGAATAAAGATTACGAAGGGGTAATTGATCAGTTACAGGAAAAAGTGGGTCTCCCGAATGAAGATGTCTTCAGATTTCTTTCAGAAAGAATGAACTATCATAATATGGTTAAAACTGGCAGGTACTTAGTTGAGGATGGAATGAATATGCCTGATTTAATACGCAGATTGCGTTCAGGCAATCAGGAACCGGTAAATCTCACGTTTAATAACATAAGAACTATGGAGAATTTGGCGGGCAGACTTTCATCTCAATTGATGACCGATAGCGTTTCTATCTTGAACGTTCTTAATGACACAGCTGTGGCAGAGAGTTATGGATTTAACGAACAGACCTTTGGAGCAATGTTTATTCCAAACACTTACGAAGTTTACTGGGATACAAGTATTGACAACCTAATTAAGAGAATGAAAAGAGAGTATGATTCATTCTGGAACTCCAGCCGTAGAGCAAAAGCTGAAGAGCTTGGATTAACACCAGTAGAGGTTACAACTCTTGCGTCAATTGTGGAGGAGGAGGCAACATTTGCCGATGAATATCCAATTGTTGCGGGTCTTTACATAAACAGGCTTAACAGGGGAATGCGACTTGAGGCTGACCCCACAGTTAAGTTTGCTGTTGGAGATGCGTCGCTTAGACGAATTTTATTTAAGCATCTTGAAGTGGAGTCTGCTTATAATACATATAAAAACGATGGATTACCTCCCGGTCCAATTCGTATTCCTTCTACAATTTCTATTGATGCCACATTGTCGCCTGCTCAGCACAAGTACCTGTTTATGTGTGCGAAGGATGACCTTTCGGGCAGACATAACTTTGCAATTACTCACGCAGAACATGCAAGAAATGCAAGGGCTTATCAGA
>DATGNN010000406.1:0-11019 GCA_035306725.1 Chitinispirillaceae bacterium
CAATTTCAAAAATAGTTTCAACTCCGGAATCAAAAAACGCTGCTGCCGATGCGTGCGCAATAATCTCATTGATAATATTTGATGTACCACAGTGAAGCCCTGCAATCTGTCTTCCGGAACCGGTAGTACCGATACCTGAAATATGTACCTTTTGTGGCAACTGCTCACAAAGATTCCTGTAACACTCTCTTGAAGCCTGTACAGGGTTGCCATTTGTACGAAGATACGTTTTTGCAACAACAGCACAATCCTTCACACGGAGTGCGATTGCTTTGGTTGTAGTAGACCCTACATCAAGCCCTACTACCAGTTCATCCTGTGGCTGCGCACATTTTTCTTCAATTGATTTAAAACAGACTTTTCCCTGCGCATTGGAAAGTGGAGGTAAAACCTGAAAAGAAGAATTGGTATGTACAAACAGTTTTGATGAAGAATTGAAAGGTATCTGCCGAATCAAGGCATACCAGGCACTTCCAACAGCTTCAAAAACATCTGCAATACCAGGAATGTAAAGCTCAGGAATCGTCTCACGAAGTATTTGCATCAATATCGTGTTACGGGTTACTCCCCCTGCTGCTATAATCCTTTTTGCTGAAGTTTTTTCTAAAAGATCCAGAACTTTTTCTGCAATCATTCTGCACAAACCAGCAGAGACCCTGCCTGCCGGTATTCCTTTATTAAGAGCATGAGTACAGTCACTTTTACAGAAAACAGAACATCGTCCCGAAACTTTATACGGATCTGAATCTTCAGCCAGCTCTATTGCTTCATCTATTGTCAGATTCATTCTCCGAATCTGTTGAAGAAAAAACTCACCTGTACCGGATGCACACTTATTACCGGTCTGAACAGAACTTAAATGATGTTTCTCATCTAATGTATAAAGAATAAAGTTTTCTGCACCCATACTGATTATTGCATCATATTTTCCCGACAGTTGATTATCCAGCTTTAGAAACTCCATCCCGTATTCCAAAGCTTCCGGTTCAGTTATGGAGTGAAGATTGATTACGGTCCGGAATTTTCTTCCGGTTAAGCAGCAATAATCAATATCCATACTCTGAAACTCTTCCATTAAAGAAGCAAATAACAACCGGGGATTACTTTCGTGAGGTCTTGTACTGGAGTGGATAAGGCTGATTCTGTTTTGATCATCGGATAGAATTGCAGTTTTAATGCTTGAAGCGCCAACACAGATTCCAAGTGATTTCATGATGAGAAACTCCTTCCGACTCGCGGAATAGCTTTTTGAAGAAGTGAATAAAAGGCAGCTTTAACTAAAACATCATTGTAGGGGGGTTAAGCTTCCTGACTTCTCCTGACAAGTTTTAAAAAAAATATACCTGAATAAGACTATCCTGATGTTAAAATAAAAGATGTCTGAGAAAGCTGATATGCAAAAATACAAATACCTTTCCCCGATAAACCTGCTCCAGGTAAAAAAGAATTATTAGTTACAGGTTTCCTGAACAGCTTGCATCTCAACATTAATGAGAGTCGTAATTATACCCAGTTAAAATATATTTATCCTTCTTCCTGTCCAAAACAGTTAGTACCTAAATCAGACAATCCCTTTACGCGAATTTCGCAAACATTGGTATTAAGAACCATATCCGGAACACTTAATATGAAATTATACGATTACGACAACGACAACGGTGAAAGATAGATATGACCCTCACAAACATAAAACCCTTTCTGTGCTGCTGTGCAGCTCATTCCCGCACTGCGGAACAAGCTGTAAATTAATCGTCTCAATTCAGGTAATAGTTATATTCCTGAATGAAGACCATTAATTTACAACGAGCCTGAGGATGATGCTTTATCCCATTTTTTCAAAAAATGTTCTTTCGATTTCAGACATCAACATTTGTCTGTAAACCTGGGTTTCATTGCACAAATCGTGCTTTGCTCCATTTATATAACAAATTTCAGAATGTGGCATTTTTTCACTGAGAAAAGATACATTGTATCTCCAGTTTACCACTTTATCTGATGTGCCTTGAATGACAAGTGTCGGAATCCTGACTGGTTTAAATGCTTTAATTCGTTCATTCCAATCAAGTAAAGCTTTAATCCAATCAAAACTTATGTTTTTTATCCACAACGGATCACTTCGACGAAATTTAACATAATCCTTATCTGAAGAAGTCTCCCTTTGGATTCGCGGTAACCTTGACACCCTGTTTTTGAGTATCGGACAAACATGTTTAATCAGCAAATAGTGTTTTGGACGAATCAAAGGAGCAATGAATAAAACTTTTTCAAAAAATGGATCTGAAGCTACAAACTGATACGCAATAGAACATCCTGTACTGTGGCCAGCAAAATAGAAGGGAGATTGCAGATCATTTTCAGTTATTGAGATGAATTTTTGCAGTATCTGAACATACAGATCAAAACTGCTGATTGAAGCAACCCTGCCTGAAGACAGTCCATGTCCTGGCAGATCAAATATTGCAACATTGTAACCGCATTGAAGACAATGGTGTATTAAATTCCGCATCAAAGCACTATGATCTAAATATCCATGAATCATGAATACAGTTCCAGAACTTTTTACGGGTTTGAAAACCTGAGCTGTTATTGTAAAATTACAAGCGTTAAAGGTTCCTATAAAATGATCTGTGCCGGGAAAATCAAGATTATAAAAATTTTTATAAACCTGGATAAAACGTGATTGTACTGCCTTTTTTTTGAGATTCAGCTCCGGCAGCACCGTATAAGTTTGTCGAGAATTCATTATTCTGCAAATCTGCTATAATATTAAAAAATAATATACAATTTTCTGAAGTTCGATAAATACAACTTTTGATACCTCTGAGGTTTTCCACCAGTTCTGTACCATTTCTGAAGTCCATTTATACTGCTTCAATGGCACAGGAAGATAATGAAATTTTATATTTTTATCTTTGAACCGTCTGTTTATCATCATCTTGATTCTTCTCATGTGATATGGACTGGATACAAGACCAATAGAGATGGTTGAACCTGAATCTGAAGCCGGTTTAATCTGGTCGACCCATTGAGCCAAAGCATTTACTTCCGATTTTGTATTTTTACAGGTATCTATAACAACTACACGATCCATATTGAATTTATTTTTCCTTAACAAACGTGCGTAGCCATTTTCATAATCACTCAAAACCCAGGTCGCTTCAGGATATTTTTGCATTAAACTCCGGGAATAATCAACTCTCACCCCTTCACCGGCAAAAGTAAATACTATGTTCAGGTTTTGGGGAACAGAATCAGAAACTATTAACCAGTTGGCAATATTTTTAAACACTATAGTACCACCCAGGAATAACACAATACCTGACAGCAGTATAATCGATACTTTTTTCAGCACGACTTAGCTCATTTCCACAATAAAATCATTAATTTGGCCCATTAAATCTGATTTCCTTTTTGAAATCGACTAACATTCCTTATACTCTAAACGAGTAAGAATTTAACTAAAAAAACAACAAAACAGGTGATCTTACCTATTAAAGATGTTAGGTGTTCAGTCCAAAAATCAAATATTTGAAATATTTTGATCGAAGATGTTCTTTTTTGACAAGTAGATTCATCCACTATACCCAAATTACAGATCCGCAGTATTTTTAGGGAGTGAGTGTTAATTTTAAATTTGATAAAAAACCGGTTTTTATCCCGGATTTCAAATTCAGGGACATAACCGCCACACAATTATTATTATCTATGAAGAAACTAACGCAAAGAAACCGTTACTGTTGGGGTTTTAAATATCTGCACCATAAATGTTTCTATATGCCTCAATTTTTCCAAAGATCACATCATCCAGAACCACCCTTCCGTCTATCTCCTTATTATGCAAATGTGAGATGATTTCAGAAAGGGTAACTATAGCAAGAGTAGAGATTTTAAACTCATCCCGCAACTCATCAAGAGCACTCTTCTCGGTTCCACCCTTTTCCATTCTGTTAACAGATACAATAAGGGCTGTAATTGAAACATCAGCTGCAGCTTTTAAAAGAGGTATGGACTCACGTACGGAAGTTCCGGCAGTAGTAACATCTTCAATTATCAATATCCGCTCACCATCTTTTAACTTATGTCCAATAATATTTCCACCTTCGCCATGATCTTTTACCTCTTTACGATTAAAACAAAATGGCAATTTTTTACCATAATCAGAATGAAGAACCATTGCAGTGGAAACGACCAATGGAATACCCTTGTATGCAGGACCATATAATACATCAAAACCATCCGGTATTGTACTCATTATTGTTTTTGCATAATACTGCCCCAGCTTCAAAAGCTGCTCTCCATTTTCATAATTTCCGGTATTGATAAAAAAAGGTGTTGACCGCCCGCTTTTTGTAATAAAATCACCAAACGTCAGCACATTACTCCGTACCATAAACTCAATAAAATCTTTTTTATAAGCTTCCATAACTCCACTCAATTTTTTAATTTTTTAAAAGTACTGTAAGCGTCCAGTTAATTCCATATTTCGTTCGAGTATATATAAGACTTTGCTGTAACATACTCCCGACCGCATGGGGGTAATTTTTAAAAATCAGTTATATTAGACTTGTATCCTCTCACCTCCAAAAAAGAATTGAATTCGTTACTATTAGTTGTAGGAAATTCGACCAATATTTCATTGTAAATTTTTTGAAGTAATTTATCGGCAATCATATTTGAGTACTTGCCTCTTAATGCAGTTTCATACCATTTAATAAGTTCAGATTCAGTAACAATGCTTTGTATTTTAGATTTCCAGCCTATCTGGTTAAGGACGGATAAAAGTACTGATTCTTCAGAGCTTTTACATACTAAAATAATACGATCTGATGAAACAGAATTAACAATAGTTTCAGCTAAATCCTCAGTTAAGGACAAGTGTTTAACTTGAATAGTCAATCCGAAATTAGACCACATATCCAGACCTCGATCGGCAGCATTTGTGACACCAACACGATTAATTTTTCCAGATATTGTAATCTTCGTTTGGTTTTCGGAAAATCCTAAAATCTTGCTTGAAAAACCATTGAAATCATTAAGTAATTTTAGTTTGCTTTTATTAATGTATGCATCAATTTTTAAATCTATTGCTTCAATTATTGATGAAAAAATTGAATAAACTACTATTTCATATAATTTATCTATGCTTCTACGTAAACCTGGTTCTAACCAAAACCTTTCCAGGAAATCAGTTAACATAAAATTGGTTTTGTCATGTGAAACACAGTAGTCTATTCCTGTCGATAATTGTAAAAATCGCTGCTTAAATTAAGAATAAATATATTCTTCAACTATCCCATTTCTATCTTTGTTTATTCGTGCTAATACTTTTATGGCATCTGGAGGGACAGCATTCTCATTAAAAAGATCATCTTGGTATCGAGCAGATGATGTGCTTGTTCTACCAAGGAATTGTATGCAAATCACCTCACGCCATGCTCTTGATTTTGTTCTATACGATTCAAGATTGTTTAAATCAATATCGTTACTTGTTCTGTCTTTATATAATATTTCAGCAATCTGGATAGGTTTATATAGATGAACCCTTGCTTTATCTATTATCTTGTTAAGTGCATCTTTTGCTTCTTGATCCTTCAAGCCTGTAACTCCCATAATTCCATTTGCTCAATTCTTACTGCCGGTTCTTTATTATTCATTGATCTGATAATATTCTTGGCAATTGCCTTAATTACTGGAACAGTCACTGAGTTTCCTGCAATTTTTCTTGCCTGTGTATATGGAACTGTAATTTTAAAATTCTTTGGAAACCCCTGGAGATTGAGCATTTCTCTTTCAGTTAGTCGTCGTTCTCCATTAACAAGCAAATAATTATAACTACCACCTGCTCTTAGTGCACAAGAATACGGTAATGCAGAAATATTACCTCCAATATTTTCGTGCCAAATAGTTGGCCTTTGCGGAGAACCCTTTACATGTTTTAGCCGTTTCTCTTTAATGTAATTTGTAACAAAATATGACTTGTCTACTAATTCATCACTTTCCAAAAATTCATTAAGTGGCCTAAATGAACCTACTGGTATAGGAAATTCAAAATTGATATCTTCTTTAAAACCTACAATGTAAATTCTTTCCCGCTTTTGAGGAATACCATAATCAAGAGAATTTAAAACCTTACAATGAATGAAATAACCTAAACCCTTGAGTTTTTCAGTAATAACTTTGAAGGTATTGCCATTATCATGCGTTGTAAGCCTTTTTACATTTTCAAGGAAAAAAGCATAAGGCTTTTTTATTCTCAAAATTTCTTCAATATTAAAGAACAGGGTTCCTCTTGTATCTGCAAAGCCTAGCCCCTTACCGGCAATACTGAATGGCTGACAAGGAAATCCTGCAAGTAAAATATCATGATCTGGTATATCTTTCGGTTCAAGTTGGTTTATATCTCCAAATGGCCTATCCCCAAAATTATCTTCATACATTTTCCGTGCATACTTGTCCCACTCTGATGAAAAAACAGTTTTACAACCATGTGCT
Source organism: Chitinispirillaceae bacterium (assembly GCA_035306725.1). GTDB lineage: Bacteria > Fibrobacterota > Chitinivibrionia > Chitinivibrionales > Chitinispirillaceae > JAAYEB01. Next base: position 6,493 of record DATGNN010000406.1, read on the forward strand.
TCAAACCCCAGGCGTATACCACCAATACCTGCAAATAAATCTATAATATTATACATATTTTCTCCATATATGACTTCTTAATGTTTGCCGTTTTTTTCCTTGCCCCCCACTATCGCGGCATCTTGGGGGTGGGTATCAAGAAGTTGTTTGTCAACTAAAGTCCGTACAGATTATCATGTGACACAAAAAAATGTAACAACCTCCCTCTCCTTAGTTCAAAATTCAAACACATACAATTATGCTATCCATTCTTAAGAGCTCATAAATCAGGCACAGTTATCTTCATGCCATCATATGAAAAAGCCATCCATGAGTCCAGTTTTGCAGAATCATTTTTATAATGTATATCATGACTCATATGAATAAAATAGCACCTTTTCGGTTTAACCCGCCTTGCAAAACCGATACTTTCGGTAAGCGTCATGTGTGAGGGGTTTTCATAAAACCTGTGAAGGCAATTTACGATAAGAACCTCCGGTTCACAAATCTTTTCCAGCTCCTCATCATTAATCGACTTCATATCGGGAATATATACAAGTGATCCGATTTGATAGCCCAGACACCCTTTAAGAGATCCGTGCTGAATCGATATGGGAATAATCTTTTTTCCCCAAAGTTCAAAAGCATTATCAACAACATTTGTATCGATTCTTGGTACTCCGCCACCAGCAAACACATCCGGATCAAAAATGTAACTGAACATATTCCTTATTCCCTTGATACTCTCAGCCGATCCATAAAACGGAATCGCTTTTTTCCTGGTATAAGAACGAATATCCGGTATCCCGCCGATGTGGTCGGCATGGCTGTGGGTAATCAATACAGCATCAATGGAATGAATCTTTTCTCTCAAAGCCTGTTGCCTGAAATCAGCCGATACATCAATTAATACATTTTTGTTATCCCAATGAAGAAGAACCGATGATCGGGTGCGACAATGACGCGGGTCGGTTTGTGAATTTTCACATACATGTTGAGGACAGTTTTTGTAATCATTAATCATGCAATCAAGTGTTGGTACTCCATGTGATGTTCCCGAACCTAAAACTGTTATTTCCATTATAAATTAATCATCTCCCCAAACTCACCTTCTCCTAAAACCTTTACACCAAGTTCAAGAGCCTTATCAAGTTTGCTTCCCGGTTCAAAACCGGCAACTACAAAATTGGTTTTACGACTTACGCTTGATGAAACCTTTCCACCCAAAGCTTCGATCCTCTCTTTTGCCTCTTCCCGTGTCAGCCGGCCAAGACTTCCTGTGAGAACAAACGTTTTACCACTGAGTGGGCCACCTGCTTTATCAGAAATTCCTCTTGTGTTTACTCCCAGTGTTTTCAACTGTTCAATCAAATCCTTGTTCTCTTGTGATTTAAAATACAAACAGATACTCTGTGCCATCGACGGTCCGATTGCATTCACAGACTCCAGCTCCTGTTCAGTAATATCAAAAAACTCTATAATATCTTTTACCATACCTGCCAGGATTTTTGCAGCCTGTGCACCGATCATCCTTATACCAAGCCCGTGAAGCAATCTGTCCAGAGAATTATGTTTCGACTTTTCAATAGCTGAAATCACCCTGTCAGCCGACTTTTCCTTGACATGCTCGAGTTTCAGCAAATCTTCTTTTTTCAATTTATAAATATCTGCTACAGTGTGAACGAAACCTTTTTCTATTAATTGGTTTAGGAGTGCTGGCCCCATATTTCGAATATCCATTGCTGTCCGTGAAACAAAATGCTCCAGGGATGCGCGAAGCTGAGCTGGACAGGATTTGTTAAAACAGCGAATTGCAACCTCTTCTTCAAGTTTACCCAGAACGGAGCCGCACGATGGGCACAGATGAGGAGGTGTGAAAGGAACGGAACTGTCATTTCGCTTCTCAACAAGTACCTTCACCACTTTTGGTATTATTTCACCACCCTTTTCGATCTGAACATAGTCATTTTCACGAATTCCAAGTCTTCGGATTTCATCATAATTATGAAGCGTTGCATTACGAATTGTTGTCCCGCCAAGAAAAACCGGAGCCAGACGAGCTATCGGAGTTACTACACCGGTTCTCCCCACATTGGCTTCAATCTTTTCAACCTGTGTTACTGCCTGTTCAGGCTGATACTTATAAGCTATAACCCATCTCGGAGATTTTGCAGTATATCCAAGCATCTCCTGATGAGCATGGGTGTCGACCTTTATCACCACACCATCAACCGGAAAAGGAAGTTCATGGCGACCGGTTTCCCATTTTTTACAAAACCCGATCACTTCTTCAGGTGTTTGAAGACGTTCAGAATGTTTGACTACCGCAAAACCGGCCGCTTTAAGTTTTTCAAGATTACCGTAGTGACTTTCAATGTAATTATCAGAAATTAAAGAATACGCAAAAAAACTCAGGTTTCTTTTTGCAACAACTTTAGAATCCTGAAGTTTTAAAGAACCGGCAGCAGTATTCCTTGGGTTCTGCATCGGTTTCTGGCCGTTTTCTATTATGGATTCATTGAGTTTCGTAAATGCCTCGAAACTCATGTTCACTTCACCACGAACCTCGTAAGATTCCTTTTCTTGGAGTGCAAGGGGTATACTTCTGATTGCACGGATATTTGGAGTTACATCATCACCAGTAACACCATTTCCCCGTGTAACGCCGCGTACCAGTACACCGTTCTCGTAGATCAGTGATGCAGCTACGCCATCAATTTTAAGCTCCCCTACAAAGAGGGGTTTTTCTCCCTGAAGGCTCTTTTGAACACGTGAAACCCATTCCATAAGTTCCTGTTCAGAATAGGTGTTATCTATGCTCATCATAAGTGTTGCATGAACTGCTTTAGGAAACTCTTTTGTCAGATCACTGCCTATACGCTGTGTTGGAGAATCGGGTGTTTGATACTCCGGATTCGTTTTTTCCAGTTCTTCCAGTTCGTGGTAAAGTTTATCATACTCATGGTCCGAAATCAGTGATTCACCCCGACCATAATACGCAGCATCACATTTTCGAATCAGACTCCTGAGTTCCATTATCCTGTTGTGGGCCAAATTCATCTGATCTCCTTTTGATTTTGAAACTGGATTGCCTAAAAACGAAACCCATTCATGCATATTAAAGAATGGTTATGCACAGTTTTTTTCTCCAAAAACCATTGCACCCGATCCCAGCACACCAGCATCTTCACCCAAAGCGGCTGTAACAATTTCACACCGCTCCAGAATTGCCGGCCAACAATAACGGGGAGCAAATTTTGATATTCCTTCGAGCATTATTTTTCCTGATTTCATGACCCCACCGCCAAGTACGACTTTATCGGGAGCCAGGGCATTAAGAGAAAAACCAATTGCTCTTGCCAGCATATCACAGACAGTTTCATGCATTTTCCAGCCAACCGGATCAGGATTATCAATTTCAACGAAGTTCTTATAAAGCGATTTTGCTCCCAGGTCTTCCGGATTCGAGTTAACATATTCAAGAAATGGAGTATTGTCTGAAGCCATCTCTTTGGCAACTTTTCGGGCAACGTTAACGATACCTTTTCCTGAAGCGTACTGCTCTACACATCCAGACTGACCACACTTGCATGGAAAACCATTTGTTTCAACAACGATATGCCCCAGTTCACCAGCCATGCCATGAGTTCCTTTATATAACTTGTTATCAATTACAATCCCTCCGCCGATACCTGTTCCAAGGGCAAAACAAACCATGTTCGATACCCCCTGCCCGGCCCCGTATTTCCATTCTGCGTAAGCAGTTACCGTTACATCATTGGCAGCAACAGCTTTAAGCCCGAACTTTTCTTCAATCGGTGCATATAATTGTGTTCCCTTCCATCCGGGAAGGTTTTCTGCACCACCTATTACGGTCCCATCCTGATCTACAAAGCCCGGTGTTCCAATCCCGACTCCAATTATATTTTCTTTGGAACCCTCTTTTTGAATAAGGGAATCAATCATTGTAAGAATACTCTCAAGAACATGATCCCCGCCTTTTTCCGCGTTTGTACGAATACGGGTTAAATGACGGCTTTCACCTGATTCATTGATTATCACACCTTTAAGATTTGTTCCACCCAAATCGATACCAATAGCCAGTTGTTCCATAGAAGCCTCTTGTAACTGTTATTTGATGGATTAATAAAGCTCTGTTTTTAGTCGGTCAGGCCTGAAGAAAGTACAGGTTTCTATTTTCATTCGGCCGCTCCCTCTGACTTCCTTTCCCACAGTATATGAGAAAACCCTCATTATATCAGGAAAAAAATATTTCTTCTCTCTTTCCTCGTAACGGGAAAAGGAGTTGCATAAAACTAACAAAGAAAATAAGTTTGTGCACATGCTTTCCTGAGGTATTTTTGATTGATGGCCCCGAAAATAAGATTTATTATTGATTCTCCACATGATGGCCCATTTAATATGGCTGCCGATCAATATCTGTTACGTCAATCTGTTTCTGAAAACCAGATAATCATTCGATTTTATACCTGGGATGTGCCGACAATAACTATCGGATATATGCAGAAACCGGCCCTGGTTCTTGAT
>DATGNN010000407.1:0-7628 GCA_035306725.1 Chitinispirillaceae bacterium
TCTTCTGTTGTATAAAAAATTATTAAAACAGAAATGAAAACAGAAGAAAAAGAAATTGCAAAATTTATACCAAGAATGGGAAAAATGGGACGGACTATCTTTTGACTCTTTATTTAAAAGATTAAAAAAATAGTCCGTCCCAAAATTTGCCGTCCCAAAATTTGCTCGTTGCTCGTACGCTTATGTTATATGTTATGCACCTGCACCTGAAATCTTCAATCTCTTGCAAGTGATAAAACATTCACTTTTGAACATCCGTTTTTCAATAGTTCTTCAGTACATGCGCTGGTTGTTGCTCCTGTCGTAAAAACATCATCAACAAGAATCAATGACTTGCCTTTTATTTTATCTGATTTTATTCGATTAAAAATAAAAACGCCCTTCATATTTTCTTTTCTCTGGGTTTTGTCAAGTTTTGTCTGGGTTTTTGTACTGTGTTGTCTTTTGATGACATCTGGTATCAGTTCCAGTCCTTTACGATTGTCGACAATTCCCTTCGCAAACCAGTACGCCTGATTATATCCCCTTGATAATTGACGCCTCCAGTGTAATGGTACGGCAGTAATAATATCAAATTCGCAGAAAAAACTGTCTGGTATATACTCTGAAAAAAAATTACCCATATACCATGCGAGTCTGTACTTCCCAAAATATTTTACATGATGCATTATTTGCTGTACTGAATCATCAAAATCCAATAAAGAAAAATTCCTTTCGAATGGATAATCCCAGGAAAAATCACATGCACAAATTCGATATAAATGATTCTGTGAACATCTGGGACACCCGATACGATTTTGATGGTTTTTTAAAAGATTGTGATGGCAGGAAGAGCAAAACCATTGCTGTTGAGGTGTTCGAGGTTTATTGCATAGAATACACAAACGCGGAAAAAAATAATCTTCAACCCGCCCTAATATTTTATGAAAATTATTTTTGATCCAAAACGGTACTTTTCTCCGGTTCATCAGAAGAATTGTCAGGAATAATGTTATCAGAACTTTTGACTGGTGACTCTTTGAACAAAAAGTTTTTAAGGATCAATCCTGCGAATATTACAAATAATATTATACAGATAACCTGATTGTGACTTAAACCTGCCAAACGTTCTCCATCACTGTAAAAACGTGTGTAATCGACGAAAAATCTTAGTACTGCATAAAAAAGACCTACAAGATAAAACTGAAGCCCCGTAAAAATATTTTTCCTGCTACCCACATAAAGAACTATAAGTGCGATTATCAATCCGCCTGCGGATTCCAATAGTTGTGAAGGAAAAAGGCTGGATGTATGCATGTATTCCTGATAATAACCAGCAGGCGATTCATGTGGGAAATGAATCGCGCAACTTCCAGTATAGGGTGCACCATAACAGCATCCATTCAAAAAACATCCAATTCTGGTCAACATTATACCGAACCCTACACTCGGCGCAACTGCATCCGCATAGGGAAGGAATTTCAGTTTTTTCAATTTAAAATAAAGGACACCGGCGATAATTGCTCCTATGAAACCACCCAACATAACAAGGCCACCGATTCCAATCGCTCCATCCTGAAAAGGATTAAAAATTGAAATCAAATTTCCTTTGAACTCCTCGAAATGAAGAATTACGTAATACAGTCTGGATCCCATTATTGCAGAAAGAATAATCCAAAAACCCATATCAGCAATTACTTCAGGATTCAGTCCACGTTTTTTCGCACGAATACTGGAAAACCAGATTCCTGTCAGAAATGAGAGTGCCAACATGAAACCATATGAATGAATTGGAAATGAAAAAACTCGAAATAGAACGGGATACATTAATGGCCTTTCTTTAAGAGGCTAAATTTGAATATAATTTAAATACGCATTGTGTTTTAAAAAATTATAAACTGAATGTAGATGATTAATTTGACTGTGAACTGTACTGCGATATTGAGCAAAATCGGTATGCCAATGCCGCGAAACAGATCATATGTTACCACTATTCAGATAAAAATAAGATCTGATTCTTAAAAGAAAAAGAAATTAATGATATTTTAGTCAATTAACCTATTTTCGGGACGGACTATCTTTTTACTTTTTACCTAAGCATAAAAAGATAGTCCGTCCCAAATGGTAAAAGCAATTTTAATAGTAATTTTATTTTAATCAGAAAAATATTAAAAATTCTGATTGGACATTCTGGTGTTAAGAATCAGCCCTATAAGAATAGATACAGTAAGAATAAACGAACCGCCATAACTCAAAAAAGGAAGAGGTATTCCTGTAACTGGCATCATACCAAGAGTCATTGCAATATTTACAAAGATATGAAATCCGATTATAGATAACGAACCGACAATAAGAAGATTAAAAAAACGGTTTCTTAATAACCGAATAAAAGAAAAACCCCTTATAATCAAAAATAAAAAAAGCATTAATACACCAACGCAACCGATCAACCCAAATTGCTCACCAAGAACCGAAAAAATAAAATCTGTGTGTTGTTCAGGTAAAAAAGAGAGTTTCGTTTGTGTTCCTTTTAGGTATCCTTTTCCAAACAGGTAACCTGAGCCCACAGCAACTTTAGACTGAATTACCTGGTAACCGGATCCAAAAGGATCTGCCTGCGGATTAATAAAACTAATGATTCTCATTTTTTGATAATCTTTAAGAAAAGAATTCCATACAACCGTTGTAATTGTTGAAGTAATAAGATTGGTAATAATTACTGCAATTATAACAAAAAAATGGGGGCGGGTTATATATAAAACTGCACATATAGCCAGAAAAAAGACACCCCATGGAATGGTTTCTCCGATTCCCCACATCTGATCACTACCATATGACAATATCAAGGGAATACCCGATAGGATCAAAGAGATAATGGGTGAAATAATAAAAAACAAATCAAGCATTGTCAATCCACTCCAGTAAAACATAGGCAACGCCATGGCACAAAATACACCGGCAGTTCCTAAATCAGGCTGCTTAAGAACAAGGAGAAAGGGTAGAGCTATTAATATTCCTGGCATAATGAAACTGGTAATTTTCTCAAGACTGACAGTTTTTTCCGATAAATATCTGGCCAGCGCTAGTAATAAGCCGATTTTAGCGAATTCTGAAGGTTGTATTTTTACACCTGCTATCATTATCCATCGCTCTGCACCTTTGGTAGAAACACCCATCAACAGAGCAACTATCAGTAAAAGGAGTGATAACACATACGCAAAATAGGAAAAATTATAAAAAAAACGTCCTGGAACAGATACAACGGCCATGATTATCAGGATTGCCATTATTACCCATATTATCTGCTGTTTGTATATTCCAACCAGTGGTCCGCTTTCATGAATATTAGTTGCACTATATACCAGGAATATTCCTGTTACCCATAATAATACTGCAGAAAAAAAGAATGGGAAATCGAAATTTCCTTTCCGGTGTAAATCTTTCATTATTTACCTGGCCTTGTCTTAATCACTATTTTCAACCAATTGAAGTTTTTCTATAACTGGTTTCACCATCAGCTCCAATTTTTTTAATGAATTAGAATCAACCTCCGCTTCTTCCAGAATAGTTTTTCCTTCTTCTATTTCAGAAAAGAAATATCGTAGTATATTTCCGGCAACCGGAGCAGCTACTGCTCCGCCGCCACCAGCATTTTCTAGTACTACAGAAATTGCTATGACAGGATTTTCCACAGGAGCACAAGCCACAAAAAGTGCATGCGTCAAATCGCCATGAGGGTTTTCGGCACTTCCAGTTTTACCCCCAACAAGTAATCCGGGTACAGATGCCCTCCACCCGGTACCACCAGGATTGACGACACTGGCTATTGCTTGACGCATTGTCGTAACGGTTTCCGGATTCAAATTCAGTGTTCTGTTTACCTTAGGCTTAATCTGATTAACAACAACACCTTCATGTGTTCGTTCCTCTTTAACCAGATGAGGTTTGTAAATAGCTTCCCCATTTCCAACAGCACCAACCATTAAAGCAAGCTGCAACGGTGTTACTACCTGTGTCTGGCCAATCGCCAGATCAAGTACCAGTCCTCTGGTCCATTTCCATCCTCGCTTTGCAAATCTTATATTATAAGCTTCCTCTCCGGAGAGCCATCCACTGCGCTCACCATAAAGGTCTATTCCTGTATTGTTGCCCATTCCAAGCATACTTGCATATTTATTTATCAAATCATCACCCATTTTCAAACCAACCTGATAGAAGTAAACATTACAGGAGTTACGAATGGCATCAACCAGATTTAGTGAACCATGACCGGAGCGTTTCCAGCAGTGCGCAATTCTGGAGCCGATACGATAAGCACCTTTGCAAGGAGTCGGCATGCGGGTATTAGGTGTAAACCCACCCTCCTCAAGAGCAGATAATGCACTAACCAGTTTAAATGTTGATCCTGGTATATATGTTCCCGATATAACCCTGTTGTTAAGAGGTAAATCCGGATCAGTAGCGATCTCTTTCCAGTTCTGGCTTCTTAACATGGTTGCCATTGAAAATATGTTGGGATCAATAGACGGGCTGCTGTACATAATAAGAACTTCACCGTTTTGCGGATTAATGGCAACAACAGCACCCTTAAGAGAATCCGGAAAAACAGTTTCAGCAACATGCTGTAAACGTGCATCAATGGTAAGATAAAGGTCACTTCCTGGAACTGGATCAATTCTTGGGATATTAGGAATTGGGCCCAGACTTTTTCCATATGCATTAACTTCTATATATTCATGACCGCATTCTCCCCTGAATGTCGATTCATATTCCCTTTCTATACCGGATTTACCAATTAAATCACCATAGAAATAGCCTTGCGATTTTAGTGAATCAAATTGTTCTTCAGGAATTTCACCCATGTAACCAAGAACATGAAAAGCTGAAGAACCTAATGTGTATTCTCTTCGGGCTTCTGTTTCTACAATAATTCCGGGCAACTGCATCGAGTGTTCTTCAACAACACTCACAAGATCAATAGAAACATCCTCTTTAAGTCGTGTTACATCAAATCTTCTGTAAAATGACTTTGCAATGGTTTTTTCCAGATCGGAAGAATCAAAGGCCATTTCACCATCAGAATCTCTTATCAGACACAGGGAATTAATTACTTCCTGTTTATTTTTCATTTTATAAGGAAGCACACAAATCGAGTATGATGGACGATTTCTGGCAAGTACTATACCATTGCGATCAAGTATGCGTCCCCGGGGAGGAATCAAGGTTTTTAGCCTCATAGCATTTTCTTTTGAAAGGCGGGTATTGAGTTCTGCCTGAATAACCTGAATATAAAAAAGTCGTAAAACAAGAATAAGGAAAAAGAAGCTTATGCACCCTATAAGAAATAAACTCTTTAGATAGCGTTCTTGTTGTTCATCCTGTAATAATGTTCCGAAAGGCATAAAAAGCCTACCGTTTCGTAGCTGTTTGTGAGTAAAGATTCAATACAAGAGGCACAACAGCTAAAAGAAGCGAAAACAGTGCTCTTGGAAGTGTTGTAACAAGAAGCTCTATGCCAAGTAGATTCATTGTTACTCCCGACTTAACTACCTGAACCATGAAATAAACAAAATCATTCAGTAAAAAGGTAATAAGAAGTAAAACTCCCTGTAAAAAAGGATCTATACGCATCACTTTTTCATTGAACAGTCCTGCAAAAGAACCTGCAACAGTTTTCGAAAGGGCATTCTGACCTAATATTGATGGAGAATACAGGTCTTGTGCCAAACCAAGAAAAAAACCTGTATATATAGCTGGAATAAGTCCTGTCTTGGTTGCAAGCATAAAAAGAATCAAAACAAGCAAGTCTGGTTTGATTCCATAAATTGATATTACCGGAACTACAGTAGTCTGCAGTATAAAAGCCAGAATAAAAAATACGATCCATCTTATAATTGATTTAATCATTATTAAACTCTAAGGAATCAAATTCAGACCTGAAAGCAGACCATTGAGGTGATAAACGCATGATAAATACTTCCTCAATGTGTTCAAAATCTACACTTAATTTTAAATAGACCCTTTTAAACAGCGGACTGTTACTCTCTGTGACGTGAGAAACAACACCAACCTGTAATCCCCGAGGGTAAATGCCGCCTAATCCGGCAGTGATTACAGTATCTCCCTCCTGAGTATCTTCATGACTCCTGCAGCGCACGAAAAAGTCGCGGCCATTTTCTGTTTCAAGAATACTGACCGTACGGGTGCGCTTAAACATGACACTTGTACGGTTTGAAGGATCTCTTAGCAGTTGAACCAGACTCAGGCTGTTCATAACCTGGATAATTTTTCCAACAACACCATTTTCACCCACAACCGGCATCCATTTCTGTATGCTATCTTTCGTTCCTGCATTAATCACTATGCTTCTGAATGCAAGTGATGGATCCCTGGCAACAACTTTAACAGGTAACATCTCATAAGTATAATTTTCAGAAAACCCCAAAAGTCTCCTGAGTCGTTTATTTTCAGCAGCTTTTTCCTCAAGAAGCGCAAGGTGAGTAGTTAAGTTTGCAAGATCTTCTTTTAATTTTCGATTCTCAGAAAAAATGTTTTTTATCTGATTTATTTGATTGAATGTAATCTGGAAGGGGTAAAAAATTGAAGAAGTAAGAAAACGTACAATTTCTGCCTGCTTTCCAGGTGTTCCTGAAATCATCCACAAACTCAAAATAGATGTAAGCAGAAATGAACAAAAACTGCGGTGCTTAACAATAAAATCAAAAATCCAATGCATCGCGGTCCTTAACGCTCACCTTTACTAATAACAGCTCTCCTCAGGAGAACTCGTTTGTATTCAACTGTTTTTTGATCAGTTGACCTTATTATCTGCTGCGTCTGCCTGTCTGCATAAGTACAGGCGCAAATTTATCCAACTCCTCAATAATTTTCAACGATCCTCTCGCAACACAGGTCAGTGGTTCATCAATGACGTTAACAGGAAGATTTGTTTCCTGACGAAGACGTTCGTCAAGCCCTCGTAATTGTGAACTACCACCGGTCATGATAATCCCTTTATCAAGAATGTCTGCAGACAACTCAGGTGGAGTCTGCTCCAGTGCCTGTTTTACTGCTTCAATTACTGTCGAAATAGGTTCATTCAAAGCATCCCTGATTTCTGTAGATGTAATTCGAAGTGTTTTTGGGATTCCGGCAACAAGATCACGCCCCTTGACTTCCATCTCCAGCTCGTCTTCAAGAGGAAATGCTGACCCTATCTGGATTTTGATCTGTTCTGCCGTACTTTCACCGACAAGAAGATTATACGTTTTTTTAAGATATGATACGATCGCCTCATCCATCTCATCACCACCAATACGGACCGACATATCACAAACCATTCCGTTTAACGCAAGCACTGCTATTTCAGCAGTACCGCCGCCGATATCAATTACCATGTTTCCGGATGGCTCATTTACTGGTATTCCCATGCCTATTGCTGAAGCCATTGGTTCGGCAACAAGGTAAACCTCCCTGACCCCCGCGCTTTCTGCTGAATCAACAACAGCCCGTTTTTCAACTTCTGTAATTCCTGATGGTACCCCGATAACCGCACGTGGACGAAAATAAAAACGGTACTTCTGAACTTTCTTGATAAAATACTTGAGCATCTGTTCTACCAGATCAAAATCCGCAATTACACCATCTTT
>DATGNN010000408.1:0-4476 GCA_035306725.1 Chitinispirillaceae bacterium
TGAACAGAAAGGATTTTATGGCTGTGAAGGTCATATCTACTTTCACCGATGTCGTTGTCGTTGTCGTAATCGTTATCGTTATCCCCATGACTGTATTTTAAGGGTTCTGGATCTGATTCTAAATGCCGATGTTCACGAAGCAGGTCGCGTAAATGTTTTATGTTCTAAGGCATTTGTTAACCCAATTATAAATAGAATCACTTTTGTCCAAAATATGTTTCTGTAAAGAAATGAAAACCCTTAATTATGCAGGTTCTCAAAAATTTCAGAATAACTTTGAATTTTGTTTATACAAATAATCAAAATTATCGCATGATCATTTTAATACGCAGCAACAGTTATAATATTTTAGATTAAATCAACCCTTTAGTTGAAGGTAAATCGTGAATTGCACGACTGTTCAAGGAGCATGCATTACAGAGAGCTTTTCCAAATGCCTTAAAAATCGCTTCAAGGGAGTGATGACTATTGCGGCCACGAATCAGGTCAATATGTACAGTCGATCTTGAATTGTCTGAAAATGCTTTGAAAAAATCCTCTGCGAGATCACATTCAAAATCGTTGATTTTTCGATCGACAAGATTAACTGAATAGACCAGGTTTGGCCGTCCTGCGATATCAATGCAAACGCGAGCCAATGATTCATCCATAGGTAAATATGAAAAACCATATCTGTTAATTCCAGTCATGTCACCCAGAGCTTTTTCAAGTGCTTTTCCAAGGCATATCCCGATGTCTTCAGCACTATGATGAAAATCAACATGTGTATCTCCATTACATATTAATTTCAGGTCAAAAAGCCCGTGTTTGGAAAAAAGCGTAAGCATATGATCCATGAAACCATTACCACTGGATATATCAGATTTACCGCTTCCGTCTATGCCAAGTTCAAGCTTTATGTCTGTTTCTTTTGTTGTTCTGTTTATAACAGCTTTTCTGCTCATATAACCCTCTGAAATATCTTTTTACAATCAATTCTTTTCGAAAAAACGTTTTACTACTTTTATTAATCCACTGTTTTCCTTTGGTGTACCAACACTAATCCTTAAACAGTTTTCCAGCATTGGGTATCCGGATACATCCCTTACAAGAAAACCTTCAGAACAGAGAAAATTAAAAAGGTCATTTTTTTTCTTTGTGCGGACCAGAATAAAATTTGCGTTACCAGGATATACTGCACAAAATGGCATTGTATTAAAAAAACGACTCATTTTATCTCTTTCTGAGATAATCTCTTTTATTCTGCGATCAAGCAAGTCTTGATGATTCAACAAAACAGATGCAACATGTTCTGAAAAGAAATTGATATTGTATGGCAGTTTGATTTTGTTGATTTCTTTTATTATTTCAGCAGAACCGATCATGTATCCAAGCCGAAGTCCTGCACCTGCCAGAGCCTTGGAAAAAGTTCGTGTAATAATAAGATTCGGAAATTCATCAATCAGTGATATGGCATTATATCCGCCAAATTCGATGTATGCCTGATCCAGTATAAAAAATCCTGTATGTTTTTTTAGAATTAATCGTAAACTGTCTTCATTTAGAACTGATCCGGTTGGATTGTTTGGAGAACACAGTATAAGTATTGATCCGGGATTTTTTTCGATCGTATCAATTATTTCAGGTATATTAAACTGTAGATTTTTATTCAGATTTATTGATATACCCTGGGCTCCAAAACCATCCACGAGCATCTGGTAAACAGTAAATGTTGGTTTGCAGAGGATAATCCTTGAATTATTATTGACCAACGCAAGAAACAGCACCAGCAGCATCTCATTGGAACCATTTCCGATTATTATCTGTTGAGAAGATACTCCTGTATAATCAGCAAGTGCATTTTTGAGCTTGTCCGGGATGAAAGGTGGATAGCGATTCCAGGGGCGTTCCAGACAAAATTTTGCAACCTCCTGTTTTACTGTATCCGGCCAGTCAAAAGGGTTTTCATTTTGATTTAACTTGACAGCTACATCCCGGGGTTCCAGATGATATGCTTTCAATGAAAGTATAGTATTATTTATCATTGCCAGAGCATCACTCGTTTTCATAATGTTTCCTGATATCATTTATCAAATTGGAAATCTTTTTCTCAAGCTCATTGAGCTCAAGAATCAGATAAAAAAGCAGAATAAATATACATACAATTGCGATAATTAAAAAAAATGTCCACATATCTAATACAAAAATATATTACAGATGCCTGTTATTGAAATCTCATTTAAATTTTGAATAAAGATCGAAAATTGTTTTCTATAAATGTTTGAAGTTCATTCTGATCGATTTTTTTAAGTTTAGCCACCTCTTCTCCAACAAGAGAAACCCATGATGGTTTATTTTTTTTCCCTCTGAATGGTTCAGGCGCAAGATAAGGCGTGTCGGTTTCTATCAAGATACGATCAAACGGTACAAAACTTACCAGATCCCGGATTAACGCATTCTTAAAAGTGATTATTCCTGAAAAAGAAACATAATAGCCATAATCCAGAAGCTTACGCAAACTATCAATATCACCCGTAAAACAGTGAAAAACTGCTTTTGTTAATCCCGTTGTCTTGCAGATTTCAATAGCTGTTTTTTCTATGCCTCTTGAATGAATTACTGCTGGTATATTTAATTCTGCTGCCATTTCAAGTTGGGATTCATAAAAAGGCAGTTGTTTATCAAGTGCAGGGTAGGTGGGATTTGTGTTATCAATACCGATCTCGCCAACAGCAATCATTTCAGGATGGTTTAACAGTTCCCGAAGTTTTTGCTGCCAATTATCCGGTTGTGTAAGTACATCAAAAGGAGATATTCCGCCAGCACCCCATACAGTATCAAATTTATCACAATGGCAGATTACATCTGTGGCAGTATTAACAGATGTTGCTGTGGAAACAATAATGGACACAGATCTTTCTGAAGCTTCATTTATTATCTGTATTAATTCTTCATGTGAATAATCAAACAGATGTGCATGCGAATCTATCCACATGAAGATAATCCTTATCAGAGTCTGTCTTTAAAAATTCTGTTCCATTTTGATAAGGACCACACTTCAGGTTTACCGCTTTTGCCAAGTTTGAAAGTCAGAACGCCCTTTCCCTTAACTTTTAAGGGTTCGTCGTTTAAGCTGTAAGTAACTGTAGAATTGTTTCCTACATGAATATTAAAACTGTCTACAGCAGAAAAATCTCTGGTTTGATTTTTATAAATGAGATTTTTCCAGGAAGAACCATCACTGAACACCTGAATCCAGACAGAATCACTTGTGGTGGTTACCTTGAGTTGCATTGAAGATTGTGTGTCTGTAACTGTGGTATCATCATCCGTGATATCAAGTGTATCAGGCTGCTGTAAAGCACTCGGAATAAGGGTATCATCCATAACAGGATCCAGAACCGTATCAGATTCAAATTCAGCAGTTTCATTTAAAATCTCTTGCGACTGATGAGAAGCATTTGATATCCATCCGTTTTTATTAGCCAGAAAACTGAATACTGCAAGCAGAAGTATTAAGACTATTGCCACTACCAGCATCGGATTACCACTGCTTTCTTCCTTTTTTTGCATACTGATTTCGATTTTTGATGAAGTATCTTTTCGCTCAAGGCTTAAACCACGTTCTTTATAAAAATTTGTCAGTATCTGATCCGGATCTAAAGAGAGATATTTAGCAAGGGATTTAAGATACACCCGGACATAAGGATCTGCTGGTAATGAATCGTAATCACTGGTTTCCAGAGCTTTAATATATTTGACATTTAGCTTGAGATCTTTTGCAATTGTCTCGACAGTAATACGGCGGGTAATACGCTCTTTGCGGAGAATATCTCCGACTTTTTCCTGCGGGTTTTTTGCATTATTGAGATCCGTTTCATTCTTTTCAGACATCTGCGGATTCCTTTCGAACAATAAATTTTCTAAAAAGATTAATGGTGTCGGAAACTGGCAGCCCGACTACATTATAATAACATCCTTCAATTTTGTCAACAAAAACCAGTGATTTGCCCTGTATGGCATAAGCACCGGCTTTATCTTTATATTCATCAATAAGAAGATACTCATCTATTTCATAATCGGTGAGTTGTCGAAAATATACATTAGTTACCGAAACAGATGATTCACAGAATTTTTTACCCTCGCACCTCAGAGCTACTGCTGTAAGTACTTGATGCGAACTGCCGGAAAGTTTTTTGATCATGTTGTATGCATCGGATCTATTTGACGGTTTTCCGAAAATCTCCTTATCTTTTACAACGACAGTGTCTGCACTCAACACTAATGCATCAGGATACTTTTCCGAAACAGTTTGTGCCTTTTTAATTGCCAGGGCTTGTAATGAATTTTCCAGATCACTATAACAAATATAATCTTTTTCATCAAACCACTGGGGTATAATAACTTTGAAAGAGAATCCCATCATTGAAAGGATCTCTTTTCTTCTGGGAGAACCTGATGCAAGAATAACAGGTTTGCCAGTATTGTTCCAATCAC
>DATGNN010000409.1:0-7920 GCA_035306725.1 Chitinispirillaceae bacterium
AAACAGGTGGTTGCCTTATGTGATTAGTTGATTCAGATATTATTCAGATAAACTTTAAATTCAGGAGATATTTGTATGAAAATCCTTATTATGGA
Source organism: Chitinispirillaceae bacterium (assembly GCA_035306725.1). Lineage (GTDB taxonomy): Bacteria > Fibrobacterota > Chitinivibrionia > Chitinivibrionales > Chitinispirillaceae > JAAYEB01. The sequence goes on from DATGNN010000409.1 coordinate 96, forward strand.
TGATTCCAGGAGCAGAAGAGGGCAAGTCAGCGAAGCAGTAGAGAAACTTTCACATGAAGTAGTTGCTTGTGTTACAACAAATGATTTCATTACTAACCTCGAAGAGTTTGAGCCCCAAATGGTTGTTGTTGATATGGGTACCTGGAAAAAAGGAAAATCAATATATAACTACTTTCACATTGGCAAGAAACTTGAAAAGCTTCCTGTTATACTGTATAATGCTGAAGAGGATACATATTTTATACCAGAACGTACAAGAAACGAAAGTGACCGTATCCTTCCAAAACCAACAGATATTGAGGCTATAATAGATTCAATACAAGAGAGTGCATAATAATATGCATTATTTTGACTGAAATATATGGGGAAAAATACAAACGCTTTGATTTTTACCGATACCGATGCTGGTGGAATTATACATATTGCAAATATCAAAGGAGGTGTTGGTAAATCGACTGTTGCAACAAATCTGGCGGCTTCTTTTTCGAGGCGTGGCCCAACACTGATTGTTGATCTTGATGTTCAGGGTAGTGCCAGTGTCGCATTAGGCTTTGATACCGATAATGCAGTCAAATCTTCATGGGAGTTGCTTCGAAAACGTATTCCCGATGCGCGTGAACAATGGCTGATTAATCACCTTGAAGAGAAGAAGGAACAACTTTTATCTCTTGTATTCCACAAAAAGCCAGAGGCAAAGACGAGTAATTCAATTACTGTCCAAATACAGCCATGCCTTGATCTTGTTCCGGCAAATTCGGAGTTGTTCAAAACCCCGTCCCGGGTGCAGATAGAAAATCTTGTTTATAATCTCTCTATTTATCGTAACTACTATAAATATATAATACTTGATACACCGTCTGTATGGAATGAGTTAACAAGAGCATTATTTCTTAACAGTGATCTTAATCTTATACCGGTTACCTTGAATGCACTTTCTACAAAAAGTCTCAGGGATTATTTATCAAATGTCCGGGCTCTCGCTCAACGAAATCCAGCTTTGCGAATCAGAATTGTTAAAAACGAAGTGTTCGGGAAAGATTCTTCGAAGCTGATTGGCAAAACCCGTACTATGGTAGAAAACCGCAAATATCTTGATAACCTATGTGAACAGGTTTCTTTTTGCAGCGGTTCGGGTATTTCATTATTACCACAATCTATAATGTTTGATCTGGAAATACCGGAATCTGCAATAGTCAGAAATGCACAGGATGAGGGTAAATCGGTTCAGCATTACCAGCAGTATGGAAAAATAACAAAAGCATTTGAAGAACTTGCCAAAAGAGTACAATATGTTCTGAATACACCTGTTCATAAAAAAAACCTGCGAACTGGTATTCTTAATACTGTTCCTGCCATAATTGCCGCGGCTGTATTGATAGGGGCTTTTGTTTTTAACCTGCCTGTACCGGAATTGAACGCTCCAAGACCTCTTGCCCCACAACAGCTTACAATACCCGAAGCAGGCAATATAACTCACACGTTTACAAATGGTGAATCTGTATTTAGAATTGCAAAATATGCGATATGTCATTTCAGAGCCGTTGTACCAAGTCCGAAGAATGTGAATGATTATGCGAAAGAAACCGTCGATATTTACAATTTGACAAAAAATGAAAATGAACCACTAATAGATCTTGCCAGACCAATACCTGAAGGTTTGTCGTTAACCTTTTATCCGCCTCTGAATATTCTTAATGACAATGAAAAAATGCTGCTGCCGGTTTATAAATATTTTGTTGGTCTGGTTGATGATAAATATGGATATATTACGGGTGACTGGTGTGAACGCGGGCTTGGTGGTGGACAACCGCATTATGGTATTGATGTAGCCGGGAACTATGGTTCAAAAGTTTACAGTCCCATGGATGGTAAAGCGGTTTTTAAAACAACTGCAATAATGGGAAGAACTGTCGGGATTGTAAAGGATGAAACACTTATCTGTTTTATGCACCTGGATAAACGTTTTGTAAAAGATGGTGAGATGGTCAAGCAGGGACAGCCAATAGGTACAATCGGTATGACTGGGAGAACCAGCGGTCCGCATGTACATATCGGTTACGGTATCCAATCACAGACTGGTGCAGACATGATATTCGGGAACAAACGATACCGGGTTACAGATCCAAAACTGTTCTTTTACAGAAAAGTATACATGGAGGGGCAGTAGTCGGTTAAGAGTGGATAAAGCTGAAATCAATAAGCAAGACACACTTGTTGTTCAGAATAAAGTTTGAATCAGGCCACCAGGCCAGTACGCCAGCATTAAATGAATCGGGAAAGAGAAGTTAATCCCCTGAGGGAGTTTCAGGGTTTGCGGATAAACAGGAATTTCTTTTTTCAAGTAACTCCCGTGCATGTTTTATTGAAATATCAGAACTTCCACCAAGCATCCTTGCGATTTCTTCAATTCTTTCTTCAAAACTTAAGTTTATGACACGGGTAACTGTACGGTCTTCAGAAATCTCCTTGAATACTTTATATTGTTGGTCTGCAAGAGATGCGATCTGGTGAAGGTGTGAGATGCACAGGACCTGATGAGAATTGCTTAGTGAATAAAGTGCTTTCCCTACTTCTACAGCCAGCATTCCTCCGATACCCGTATCAATTTCATCAAATATAAGCACAGGAATATTGTCATGTTCTGCAAGAACTGTCTTTATCGCGAGCATTAAACGTGAGATTTCGCCGCCTGAAGCGGTTTTGGCTAATGGGAGCAGAGGTTCACCAGGATTGGTACAAACGGTGAATGTGACAGCCTCCAGGCCATCGGGAGTCGGTTTTTCAAATTGATGGAACTTCGTTTTCCACTTTCCGCCACTGAATCCCAAATTTTTCATAAGTAAAGAAATTGCCATATCAAATTCTTCAGAAGCTTTTTTGCGTTTTTCTCTCAACACCTTACCTGCTGACAGGCAATTCTCAAGGCTGGCGTTTACCTTTTTCTCAAGAAGCTCTCTGTCTGATTCAATATTCTCGAGTGATTGAAGTTCCTGTTGCAGTTTTTGTTGTTTTATTATTAATTCATCGATACTGCATGAATATTTCTTTTTCAGACGCTGTATTTTGGATAACCTGGAATTTATGAACTCCAGCCGGGCAGGATCTGTACACTCCGAGATGTTTTGTGCATAAGTACTGCAGTATGTTTCAAGTTCTGTAAAAGCAGCTCCTGCTGTTTCGATATCAGTAATCCAGGGAACTACTGATGAATCATATCTTGACAGATTTTCCAGTTTTTTTCTGATAAAAGAGATTTTTTTATTAATGGAATCATTTAATATTTCGAGTATTTCAGATATGCACGCTGTACGCTGTGCAGACGAAGAAAGAAGGGAAAGTTCCGATTCCAGATCCTGTTCTTCACCGCAACGAAGCTCAAGTTTTGTCAGTTCGTCAAGCTGGAACTGGATGATGTCTTTTTTTTCTGAAAGTTCACTGGCTCTTTTAAGATGAGTCTCCAGTTTTCTGGATGCTTCCATATAGCCATGATAGCATTCATCATACTTCTGTTTGCAAGGTAGAACTTCAGGAAGGTAATCAATAATTAACAGATGGTAATCTTCATTGAGCAAAGACTGATGTTCATGCTGTCCGTGAAGGTCAATTAATTGGTCGCCCAGTTTTTTGAGGGCATTGAGGGTAATGGGGATCTGATTTATGTGAATCTGATTTCGTCCATTACGCGATACTTTTCTTCTGATAATTAATTGCCCGTCTTCAGGTTCAATAGAAAGATCCTCGAGCAGTTTTGCAAGTGGTGCTTTAATCTCTTCAACATCAAATATACCGCTGACCCAGGCTTCTTCATATCCACTTCGGATCATTTCCGCTGATGCACGTTCTCCCAGAAGTAATCCTATCGCACCTGTCAGAATCGATTTTCCGGTGCCTGTTTCTCCTGTAAAAACACTGAATCCACTCTTGAGATCCAGTGACAACTCTTGTATGAGAGCCAGATTTTTTACACGAAGTTCTTTTATCATTGAGTGCCTGCCTTATATTGACGTCCCCAGTTGAGTTTACGCCGCAATAGAGCGAAGTATGAACGCTCTGTAAGTTGAATCAGATTGGTGGCAATACCTCCGTACGAAACTGTTATATGATCTCCGTTGCGAAGATTAATTGAATCAAGGCCATCTATACTTAACAGAAGATCCGGATTCTTTTCGTTAATAAAGAGTCTGATATTTTTTTCTGAAGACAGGATAATCGGACGTTCGGTAAGAGAATGTGGACAAATAGGAGTCAGGATAAAAGCTTTGAGTCCGGGTTCGACTATCGGTCCGCCAGCTGATAATGAATAAGCTGTAGATCCGTTTGGAGTTGCAACAATAATTCCATCAGCGAAAAAATCTGTTATAAAGTCATTACCATACCAGGCAGAAATTGATGTAAGCTTTGGGGTGTTGATTCTGTTTATATATAAATCATTCAGAGCATCGAATGTCTGGATTACTCTATTATCCCGTTCCAGCTGGATTGAAAGTACCATTCGGCTAATTGTTTTATAATCACCATTATGAATTTTCTGAAGACTGTTTTCCAGTTCTTCCTGTCCTATATCAGTCAGGAAACCCAAACCGCCCATATTTACACCAATAACCGGTTTTTGGGAAAAATTACACATATGTGCTACGGAAAGAAAAGTTCCATCACCTCCGAGTGAGACAATTGCCTCGCTTGATAATAAAAAATCCTTTTCAGTCTGACATATTGGAGCATCCGCAGACGACTGGTTTTTGAGAGAAGGGTGGAAATAAATTTTAACCCTGGTTTGATCAGACCAGTTCAGTATTCTGACCAAAACATCACTTATGCGAGAAGACTGCTTGAAAGCAACTATCCCGAAAGAGTTTATTTTTTTCATATCAGGACCTGAATTCGGCTAATTCTGAAATGATCTTTTCAAAATCAGGCCATCGTTGTTTTATATATTCATCTTCAATATGAGTTTCTCCCAGACATTTAAAACCTGCTGCGCAAAAACTGCCGCTAATATGTGCAGGGTAATTTTCTGTTAAATCAAACCCGTCAAAACCTGATCCACCCTCTACGACAATCCCGTCCGGCATTTCACCGTGGCGTGCACCAAGTTTACGGATACATGATTCAATGAGGTCAATCCCGTCGGGATTATCATTACGAAGGTCTTCCATGTTTCTGAAAACCGATTGTCCTTTTGCAAATGCCGCCAAAATGACCAGTGCCGGTATATAAACATAATAGTTTTCGGGTGGGTTACACTCCATTTTTCGACCTGTTAATTCAAATTTCTGAATATTGATCATTCCAACAGAACCGAATGAACATCTGCTGGTTTCCTGAATCGAAGTTTTGCATCCCATTTTCCTGATATAACTTAATACAGGTGTAGCCCAGGTTTCAAGCGGCATATTGTTTAGGACAAATGATCCTTTGGGCAGCAGACACTTTGAAGTAATCAATATCGCACCAAGTATTTCATCACCAGGAAGAGTAATTTCAACTGGTTTTTCTGAGATGTTTTTTTTAGAAAATGACGCAGTAACGATAAATTTTTGATTCCGGGAACTTTGCATTCTTTTCGATTGAATTAATTTAATCCGGCGTGCTATAGGATCGTTTTCTTTCCGTATAAGGCTTTTGACGCTCAGTTCATAGCCGAAAACCGGTAAAATCATTCGAAGCGGATTTGAAAAAATAAAATCTATATTAAAAGAAAAATCCTGGTTTCGTCCCAATAACAATCCAAGGAACGGGGCAATATCAGTCTCTGTAAAAGTGAGATTATCGTTTATCTTTTCAGGAAAACTATTAATTGTAAGTCCGATTTTATCATCAAACAGTTCTGATTCAATCATGAAACCAAGTTTATCTGCAATTTTTTTCCAGTATCCAATCTTTCTTTCTGAAATAGAGTCAAATGCAATGGTTTTGCCCATGCCCAAAAGGGTGAAAACTATTATATCACGATATGGGAGAGTGTCATAGGAGACAGGGACAAATGAAGAACTTTTATCGGTGCTTTTGGGTATAATTGTACATACATTCTGTTCTTGTTTACAATCTGCTAATCCTTTAATGGTATCAAGCCGTTTTTTATTTAAAGGCGTTTCGTTAAAAGGTGAAATTTTTACAGGCTGTTTTGATGCTATAGATATTATTGCAGAAAGGAAAAAGAGATCCGGACTTGGTGGCAGAATAAATTTTCCATGAAAAGATTTCGCGGGTTTAATTGTAAACATCAAAATTGGTTCCTTTCACGAGCGCTGAATCCACTTTTTGTCAATATCGAAACAACCTTCTTTGCAATATGCGGTGATTCGAATGCCAGACGTATTGTGCCGCCTTCTCCTTCACGGACCTTTAATACCTCAATATCTTTTATATTGATACCATTTTCAGAAAGAGATTCTGCAAGTTTCAATATTATTCCAGGTTGATCTTTTGCCAAAACCAGTACTTCACTGAGTTTATTCATGAAACCTTTATTTCGAAGAGGTATTTGTGAACGGAATTCTTTTGAAGAGTCGAACAAATTCTGCAGTGAATCATTGGTTACGCCTTTTTTAATCTCCTCAAGCGACTCAATAAGCGAATCGAGCAGGTGAACAACAGGTCTTTTGTTTGTGTTAAGAATATCATGCCACATTTTGTAAGGTGCTGATGCAATACGGGTCATGTCGCGAAACCCGCCTGCTGCTAGAGATTGTGTTCCCGGATATTGAAGTTCCATATTTTTTGCGAGATTAACCAGCGCAACAGCAAGAAGATGTGGTATATGGCTTACAGTTGCAGCAATTTTATCATGTACATCCGGTTTTAAAAAAAGCGTTCTGCACCCAAGATATTTACAGAGAAATTCAGCAAATGAGGTGTCCATTTCATCTGGTTTGTCAGAAGAAGGAGTCAGCACATAAATCGCATTCTGGAACAGATATGGATCTGAAGCTGCACATCCGCTTCTTTCAGATCCGGCCATTGGATGTCCACCAATGAAACGTACATTGTCCGGCAGGTCAAGGGCTGTTGAAACAATCGTTTTTTTTGTGCTCCCTACATCGGAGATCAACAGACCATCAGGAAGATTCATTTTGCCGAGAGTTTCAATTGTCTTTATTATCTGCATTATTGGCGAGCAAAGAATCAGAAGCTGTGTTTTTTGAATAACTTTTTGAAGTTCATTATAAGAATAACCCTTGTCAATACAGCCTAATTGCAAAGCAATATCCAGATTTTTATTAGAAGACAGTCCTGTTATCTGACCATCAAAACCGGACTTTTTTAAAGCAAGTCCCAGCGAACCACCAAGTAACCCGACACTATATATAGTAATATTATCTGGTTTAAAATGCATTTCAGTTTTTACCTCTGTTCATTAAATAAAGAACTTCACCTTTTTTTGTTAAAGGTATTATAACATTCAGATAAAACTCTGCAACTGTATCAGGGTCAATGGTGTTACGAATAAGGCGGTTTACGGTTTCCTGTGTTTTGTCGGTTTTAATCCGGATCCTTTCGATAATCTGGTCTTCAACATCTTTTCTTGTAATGAGTTTGATAATCGCTTCTGTCTCGCATTTGTTTATAAGTGAAGAATACAGATCCGGATTGCTTCTGTATTTACTTTCACCAACATAGAGGGCTCCATAATGAATTCTTCGTGCAATTGCCTGTACTGCGTAGACATCTTTTTCAACGCACGACCCGTACTGCATATCATCACCTTCAGGACATAATTTAGGTATAAGTTTTAAATAACTTTCCAGAACACTGTCAGTAACGCTTACTTTATTGTAATCGTCAATATTAAGACTGACTTTCGGAAGGATTACTTTGCGTTTGG
>DATGNN010000410.1:0-18370 GCA_035306725.1 Chitinispirillaceae bacterium
GCTGGAATGGCGGAGGACATCAGAGGGTAATATTTGAATTTGAATCCGATAATCTTGTACGTTTGAAAATGGTTCATAGCGGACTTTATCTGAGGGCTGATGGAGAAAGGATTATTCAGGATAATGTATACGAATCACCGCGGACACAGTATTGGGAAGTGATTGACGGAACGGTAGGTTCTGTTGTAAAAGTTAATACCACAAGACAAAAATCTGGTAAAATGAGAATCATGAATAACAGGATAGTTTTAGCTGTACCGTTATTTGACAGTCCCCAAAAACAGATCAGGATAACTGATCTGAGCGGGCGGTTGATGCAATCGCGAACTGTGAATTGCGACAAGGTTATTCTGCCGGTCGACAATTTGGCAAAAGGCGTGTACCTTCTGAATCTTTACAGTGACAAACAATCTGCATGCAGCTATTTCGTTGTAAGATAATAAAATGTGTATTGCTTGTAAAAATAAGCCCGGATTTTGAAGTCGTAGAATGTCGGGATAGATAAAAGATTTTGACTTGATGCTACAATGAAATTGATTTTAAGATTATATGGTTCTTAGCTGAAATTATCTGTTTAATAATGATTGGAAACAGGTGTCTAAAGCAGTATATGGATTACGCTTGAAATGACGGGTTTCAAACCACTTACATTTTGTGTTGCCATATTGTATTTTTAAGTGTTAAAGGTAGGCGGATCAATCCTCCTTAGAATCAACTTAATTCATTATTTTCCAGTTACTTACAAATGATTACAAAACCACAGCAATTAAATTTTAATGATTACATTAAGATGCTGCCTTCATCATGGGCGTTTGAGCATTTCATTAATGGAGCAGATGTTTCCCGAAAAATTCTTTCTTCAAGTATGGTTGATGAAGCGGTAGAGAAGTTTTCTATTCCTGAAAACCTTAATAAGCAGTTTTTAGAGCTCGAGAAAGAGGATCGGCTCAGGTGTTCACTGGTTTATCTTAGTGGCAATGCAGGGCTTTATCAGAGTACTCCAGAGAGTCTGGAAGATTCTCTCGTAAAATCATTTCTGGTTTATGCTGCCAGGAGCGAATCCGGAGAGGTTCGTCTTTTTGGTTTTGGTGAGTTCAGGGAAAAGCTTAAAAAAGTAGTTCTGGATACAATTCTGGAGTCTGCAACTGTGGATTGCAGTAAGACGCCTTCTCCATTCTGGAGCTGGAGAATGTTGAATGATATAACTGTCATGATTGCATTGGCGGCTCAGAAGATATTAAAGAAAAAGCGTTCAGGTGGTCTTACCAGAGCTTCATCAATGCAGTTAAAAAAGCTTATTGAAGGCGGGGCTCCACCAAAAAGCGAAAAAACTGATTATATTCCGAAAATGGTCATACGATATTGTATCGAAAAGGAAATGCTATACAATTCAGAATGTGATTTTTATGTGAACTTTTCCCGGTTCAATAAATGGCTTGCCTTACCCGTGCATCAGCGATTTGAAGATTTTTCGGAATTTGTATTTAAGTTTACAGGGGGGTGGGATCGTTTACTGCTTGAAGAATTGTTGAGTGCAAGCGGTGGTAAAATGATATCCAGCTCTGTATTTCCGCTTCAGGATCGTTCTTCAGTTCATCTGACTCTTCGTGCATTGCGTTTTGCAGGTTTCATTGAAATCAAGCGAAAAGGTGATGATCTTCTGTTTTGTCCAATAAAAAAACTTGAAGAAAATGATCTGACTCAGGAAAGTAAAGTCATTATTCTTCCCGATTTTTCTGCTCTGGTACCTCAGGAGATAGATACGGAACAGATTTACCGGTTTTCAAGAATCGCAAAGTTAACAGTTTTAGACAGGGTGTACAAGGGCAAGATTGAAAAGACAGTTTTAAGTGATTCTATAAGTGCCGGGGTTTCCGGTGACATGGTTCTGGAATGGCTTGAACAATGGAGTGCGCCTGCAAATGTAATGGAAACAGTTCGCGAGTGGATTCGTGAGATTTATAGATTGTTTATTTCTGAGCAGCCGTTTCTTGTTTCCAACGATAAAAAGGTTACAGAGCAGATCTGTTCCTATGAGCCGCTAGTAGATCTTATTGAACCGGTATCGGCCCATAAGGTTTTTCGAATAAAAAAGGGTAATGAGGATTTTGTAAAAGAGATACTCAAAACACTGGGATTTGATTACCGTATGCCCGGTCAGGAACTGGAATTATACAGTGGTGGGCAGAGTGAAATTGAGAAGGCTGAGGAAAAAAAATGGGTTCCGCTTACCGATACAGCAACTGATGAAGTGAAAGATACGGCAGGAATGAGAGGAACAAAATATGGAGCTGAGCTGAAAGAACTTGACTTGAGTGAAATTATTCATGTTATTGATTATGCAATTCTTACAGGTCAGCCGCTGATATTTGATTATGAAGGCAGTCCTTATGTGAAGGAAGCTGTATATACGGTTACTCCGGTGGATTGTCAGAAAGGAATCGATCCCATTCTTGAGGGTATAGTTCTGAAAACCCGTTCAAAACGTCAGTTCTATGTCAAAAAAATCAGGAAAATTGGGGTTCTGCCCAAATGAGTACAAATTTTGTACATCTTCACAATCATACAGAGTACAGTTTTCTTGATGGCGCGATCAGAATAAAGGATCTGGTCTCAAAAGCTTCTCAATTCGCAATGCCGGCACTGGCAATAACTGATCATGGTGGTTTATTCGGGGCTGTTGAGTTTTACGAAACCTGCATGGCATCAGGTATCAAACCTGTACTGGGGTTTGAGGCTTATATCGCTCCCAAATCCAGATTTGACAAATCCTCGAACAGAGATGAACGATCATATAATCACCTTGTTTTACTTGCAAAGGATAATGTCGGCTGGAAAAACCTGATGAGATTGAGTGCGATTGGTTATATTGACGGGTTTTACTATAAACCGCGAATAGACATCGAGGTACTCAGGGAATACTCAAAAGGTCTTATCGCCACCACAGCATGCGTTGCCGGGGCTGTTCCAAGAGCTTTGCTTAACGGAAACATCGAACTCGCAAAATCGATTACTGAAGACTATTTATCGATATTTGGTGAAGGAAATTTCTACTACGAGCTTCAGGACCATGGGATAAATGAAGAAAAGGTTGCTTTCAAAGCAATGATTGATCTTGGTAAAGAAATGGGTATTCCGTTTATCGTCGCAAATGATGCCCATTATCTTAACCGGGAAGATTCACAATCGCACGAAGTACTTCTCTGTATACAAACCCAGACTACAATGAATGACTCGGGGCGTTTCAGGTTCTCTTCAGATCAACTCTATTTTAAATCACCTCAGGAAATGGCTGAACTTTTTCCAGACATACCGGAAGCGATGAGTAATACGGTTGAAATTGCACAACGATGTAATGTAAATGTAAAAATGAAACCACAGCTTCCTGTTCCCGATGTGCCTGATGGTTTTTCTGATCCTGATGAGTATTTGGGTGCGCTGGCCAGAATGGGGGTAAAGGAAAAATATGGTGATTTTAACCCCGAAATTAATGAAAGAATGGAATATGAACTGAAAATTATCTGTTCAATGGGTTTTTCGGGTTATTTCCTTATTGTCAGGGATTTTGTACTGGCCGCAAAAAAGATGGGTGTCATGGTTGGCTGCAGGGGGTCTGCTGCAGGAAGTCTGGTTGCATATGCAATTGGAATAACAAGTGTTGATCCGATCAAGTTTGATCTGATCTTTGAAAGATTTCTTAATCCAGAACGGGTATCAATGCCTGATGCCGATATTGACTTTGCAGATCGTGACCGGTATAAGGTTATTGATTATGTAATAGAAAAATATGGCCGCGATGCAGTTTGTCAGATCATTAACTTTGGCCGTATGAAAGCAAAGATGGTTGTCAAGGATGTCGCACGGGCTATGGGAGTATGTGTTGCAGAATCTAACCGTCTGTCTGCAATGGTCAGCGAAAAGAATCTTGAAAAATCAATCAAGGCAAATGGTGAGCTTGCACGTACAATAGACGGCAATCCTCAATTCAAGGAACTTTTTCAGCATGCAAAAGTTCTTGAGGGGCTGGCAAGGCAGGCAGGAATGCATGCCGGGGGTGTAATTATTGCACCGGGTGATGTCGTTAACTGGGCACCGCTTTTTAAACAGCCTGGTTCCGGGATCGTGATGACACAGTTTGACATGAACTATGTTGAAAAAGTCGGGCTTATTAAGATGGATTTCCTGGGGCTCAGGACACTTACCGTTTTACAGGAGGCACTTCGTTTAATAAAGAAGTATCATGCCAGGGAAATCGATTTATGGAAGCTGCCCGATGGTGATGAAAAGACGTATGAGTTATTTGGAAGAGGGGAGACAACAGGAGTTTTTCAGTTCGAATCGCAGGGAATGCAGGATTATCTTCGTAAATTGAAACCAACCATGATTGAAGACCTTATTGCTATGGCTGCGCTGTATCGTCCGGGACCCATGGATAATATCGATACTTATATTCGTCGCAAACATGGAAAAGAAAAAATTGCTTATCTTCATCCTATGCTCAAAGATGTTCTTGAGGTGACAAACGGGGTGATTATTTATCAGGAACAGGTTATGCGTATTGCCCAGATGATGGGCGGGTTTACACTGGGGCAGGCGGACATACTGCGAAAAGCAATGGGTAAAAAGAAAATAGACGTAATGGAGGAGATGGGTAAGAAGTTTATTGAAGGAGCTGTAAACAAGGGAATCGTCAAAAAAATTGCGCGTGATGTCTTTGATCTCATGGCAAAATTTGCCGAGTATGGGTTCAATAAGGCTCATGCTACTGTTTATGCCCATGTTTCGTATCAGGCAGCTTATCTTAAGGCTCATTACCCGCTTGAATATATGACCGCTAACCTTACATCGTGGATAGGAAATCAGGATGGGTTTCTTACCATGAAAAATGAAGCTGAGCGGATGGGGATAACAATTTTACCTCCTGATATTAATCGCAGTGAAATTGAGTGTAGTATCGATGAAGAGAATATTCGTTTAGGAATGGGGGCTGTCAAGAATGTGGGAAAAGGGGCTGATGCGATTCTTGATGCGCGCAGTTCGAAAAAAACATTCAACTCAATTTTTGATCTGAGTAAATCGGTTGACCTCAGACATATGAACAAAAAATGTCTGGAATCACTGGTTTGTGCCGGTGCGCTCGATTCTCTTAAAGGAACGCGAGCCCAATTATTCGAAAGTATCGATAAAGCGATTGAATATGGAAACAGTTTTCAAAAAGAGCGTAACAGCGGACAGGTAAATCTGTTTGAGAATCTCCTTAACGGCTCATCAGAAGACAATCAGACTATTCCTGAACCGTCTCTTCCCGATATATCACCCTGGCCGTATAATCAACTTTTGCAACGGGAAAAAGAGATCCTGAACTTTTATGTCAGTGGTCATCCACTTGACAGGTTTCATGATGAAATTAAGGGCTTCGCTTCGGTTTCGCTGAAACAGGAAAATCTTGAGGCGGTAAAAGACGGGATGGCTGCAACTGTGGGGGGGCTTATTGCAAGTCTTAAAACTCATACTCAAAGAGATGGAAGAGCAATGGCTTTTCTTGAGCTGGAGGATTTTGATGGATCAATAGAACTCCTTGTTTTTGGTGATGCATACGAAAAGTTTCATCATTTGATGGCTGTGGATGCAATGGTTCTGGTGCATGGGCAAATTAGTAAACGGGATGGAGAAAATAAGCCAAAACTCAGAGTCGATAATTGTATTCCACTTTCCGAATCACGTGAAAAACTGACAAAAAGTGTGCATATCCGTTTAAAAACCAAAGGTTTGGAAAAAGAGTTCATACAGGATATCCATAAGCAGTGCAGCAGTTCAAAAGGTGAATGTAATCTGATTGTACATGTGTTAACAGGTGAAAATAATGAATATAAAATCCGTGCCAAAAATTTAAAAATCAAACCTGATATTCCGATTCTCAAAGAAATGCGCACAAAAGTGGGAAAGGAAAATGTGTGGATTGCAAAAACCTCTACCTGAATAAAATATTTAATCAAATGAGAATTTCACTTTTCATTCTTTGGGGTCTGTTCAGTACTGTTTTTTATGGAATCGGGTGTATCGTTCTGAGTCTGTTCTCCCGTAAAATCGCCAGGTCTCTCGGACGATTATGGAATAAACATCTGCTTATGGCAGGTGGGGTGAAAGTAGTTGTAAAAGGTGTAGAAAAACTGGATAAAAATAAAAGATATGTGTTTATAGCTAATCACTCCAGCAATCTTGATATTCCGGTTCTTTTTTCGGGTCTGGAATATCAAATAAGTTTTATAGCAAAAAAAGAGCTGTTCATGATTCCCTTTTTTGGCTGGGGGATAGCCGCAATGGGACACATCTGTATAGACAGAAAAAATGCAAGAAAAGCCAGGGAATCTTTTACTCGTGCAATAAAACATCTCAAAAAAGAACATATTTCACTGATTCTGTTTCCTGAGGGAACGCGTAGTGTTGATGGTACGGTAGGTGAGTTTAAAAGAGCCAGTTTCACTTTGGCACTTGAAGCTGGTGTTCAGGTCGTACCTGTAGCAATCCGTAATACAGGTAGAATTTTACCTAAAAAATCTTTCAGAATCAGACCCGGAACTGCATATCTGGAAATTTTTGATCCGATAGATATCACACCTGATATGAAAAAGGCAGACCTTGCCCGGTTAGTTCACAAAACAATTAAAAGTAGTATCGAAAAAGAGCCGTAAACTTCTCTGTTTCAGTCATAATACCAGTTTCGTACCAGATAAATAAGCGTATTCTTTGCACTGTATTCTTGGAAAGAAGAATAGGTGTATTCTGAATCTAACAAAATGACTGTAACTTAAAAAAAATTATTTCAATTAAAATTATTTTTTCTGTTTATTTTCTGTTCAAGATGCATTATAAGAGTAAAAGTGGTTTATGTTCAAAGGTAATATTTTAAATTTAACCCAAAATGGAGACAATTAATTAATAACTTGCAGGCCAAGTGGAAGAAATTTCCGTAATAAAAACTTTCCTCTTCAGGTTATAATAATTAATGAGTTGGTTTGGCAGTTGAAATATTTCTATTGGTGAGCAGGTGTTTATTTGTCGCTGTTTTTTTTGAGCAAAAAAAAAAGAGAGGAACCTTGCGGTTCCTCTCTTCCTCAGGCTTTCGCCTGATACCCCATCATCATCACACACATCTGCCATTCTCATGGCATAACACCTGCCCATTAGAAAAAGC
Organism: Chitinispirillaceae bacterium; assembly: GCA_035306725.1. Lineage (GTDB taxonomy): Bacteria > Fibrobacterota > Chitinivibrionia > Chitinivibrionales > Chitinispirillaceae > JAAYEB01. Next base: position 7,196 of record DATGNN010000410.1, read on the forward strand.
AATGAGTGTGCCAAACTCATTTTTTTTTACAAAATGCGTTTTTTGTTTGCTGAAGCCCAAAAACCGAACAGAATGTTCAGCATTATACAAATTTACCAAATGGAAACAATTGCCCATATCGGTAAAAGTTACCGATATGGGCAATTGGATTGTGTGCAGATATAAAATTTAATCAGCATATATGATTTTCCATTCGGATTTTTTTGCATAGGTAAGGAGTTTTGAGTTGGGGTTAACAGCTATAGGGTTTTCTATGGCATTCATCACATATCTGTCAGCAAAACTATTGGCATATAATGTGGTTTTATCACGATCAAAACCGAATTGGTTTTTAAGCTCTCTTAGAACCTCCAGCTTTCCGATTCCCCAAGGAAGGATTCCATCGACTTTTCCGGTATACCGGTTGTTATTAATCTGAAGAGATCCGGCTTTGAATCCATCGAGGTTGAGGTTTCTGACAAAACATTCTGCAATAAGATCAAGTGTTCCTGTTAAAAGCAGAAGCAGATCGTTTTGTTTTCGATGATATTCTATTATTTCGTACATTTTGGGAAATACCATTTTGGGTATTTGGGGTTCAAAATATTCACTGGCAACATCTTTTAATCTTTTTACCGACTTATTTTTAAGATAGCGTTTATTTGTTCTGGCCAGATCATGGAAATTACCACGTGCAGTCCAGATCGCTGATAACATTTGAAACATGTTTAGAAAACTGAGATTTCCTGTTCTTAGCAGATAAAAGAAAAAAGTTTTTTCGGCACTGGTATGAGGTATAAGTGTCCCATCGAGATCGAATATTGCGGCTGATAAAGAATTGGTCACTTCATTTCCCTTATTAATCATCAGTAATTATTCTTAGTCGTGCATTCACCAGATAATACCGCTTTACAGGAATCTGCCGGATAATAAGGTATTTTGGGTTAATAGGGTTTTTACAGGCAGATCTGTATTATCGATCCAGTTTACTCAATAATTTTCTCTGTTACCAGATAAATTCATAAAATTCAGTTAAATCTAAGAGCTGCGTTAATGTGTGATTTTTTGATTTATAGGGTATTAACAAATTACCTTTAATGAAGATGGTACTACATCTATTTCAACCGGAGTGTGCCCATAATGCTCCCCATCAACATGAACATAATGATTTCCATGTTTTTCAATTTTAATCTTTTTAACCTGAAGATGTTTGATATCAGGATATTCTGATAGTTTTACGTTCTCAAGTTTATAAAAATAGCGCAGGAAACTGATCGGATTTTTACTTTTAAATACAATAATATCCAGTAACCCGTCTTCCATACTGGCAGCAGGAGAAAGAATCATATTTGCACTGTAATATTTTCCATTGCTTACCACGATAATATATCCATAATCCCTTTGCGGCTTGTTGTCAATTGTAAAATAGATCTTGCTGAAACGGTAGCCGAAAAAATGGCGGATTCCAGATAATACATATGCAGCCGGACCAATTTTGCCTTTAATATCAGGTCTGGTCTTGTTCATTATATATGCTTCAAAACCTATACCTGAAAGACAGCTGAAATAATGTTCATTTACTTTTCCAAGATCAATTTGCTTTACATTACCCATTGCTATCAGTTCACATGCAGAGCGGATCTCAACCGGTATGTTCAGTTGAAGAGCGAAAACGTTTACAGTTCCGGCCGGAATAGCTGCAAAAGTTGTCTGGGTTCCAGCCAGACCATTAATAACCGAATTAATTGTACCGTCACCACCGGCAGCAATAACCAGGTCATAGTTGCTTTTTGAACAATTCCTGGCTATTTCTGTTGCATTTTCTGAACTTTTACTTTTAATAAGTTCTGCATCAATACCAAATTCGTTCAGATATTCAAGAATTCGGTTCTGAAACTGGTGTGGTGAAAAAAGAGTATCGATAGAACGATATCTTACACCCAACAGCTTTCCAATAAATGGAAAACGTTTGCTTTTACCTGATTTGGGATTCAGGATCAGTTTGATTTTAGAAAAACGGTTCCGGTAAGGTTTGGTCAGAAGTTTCTGAGCCAACGCAAAATGCTTCGCTGAATTAACTGATATAAAAAAGGATGTCATGCTGGTATGAAGCAACTTTATTCTATCGGGGGGTAAATGTTTACTGAAAGCATCTGTCAAAAATGAAAATGTCTGGTCTCTGTACTCAAGAAGATTCTGTTCAGGATGAAATTTGTTGAGAACCGTTATTGCAGAACCGATATATTGAATCTCTTTTGTTATAGCTATAAGACCTGAAACGAGGTTGTCTTTAATCTGTATTAATTCCGGAGCACTTTCATGGAACTGTTTTAATTTGTCTGTTTCAATTACCGGAACAGCTATTTCAGATCGTATAAGGTCATATTCAGATAAAACATGATCAATTTCAGCACTTTTGATAAAAATGGTTTCGGATGGAATGACTAGATATCCATTGTTTTGTGGGGGGGAGTCTGGAGAAAAAAATTGTACCATAAGGTTTTCGACAGTCGCATTTGCAGGAGAAATTCGTTTTGTTACATATCGCATCCCAAGTAAGCCATCAAGAGTTTCGGGGCCAATAACAATTAAATCTCGGATTTTAGTGCTTCCGCGCAATATATCAATAATCCAGTTAAACATTGGTTTTCCATGAACAGGAAGCAGAGCCGATGGATGCATTCCGTTTTTTTTGGATATTTCATGGTATTGATAAGCCAATATTATTGCAGTATATGTATTCATATCCAGATTCTCCGGCGACTCAAAAGAGGTTTTTCAGGGCTTCAAGACTTTTTTGCATATCTATACTCTTATTGATTAGTGAAAACCATAATTCACCATACATGCTGATTCTCTTCTGTATTACTGAAATGTTATACTGTTGTGGGGTTATCTGCGGAGTTACCTCATCCCATGAAAGCGGTGTCGAAACAGGGGCACCGGGTTTGGGGCGAAGCGAGTATGGTGAAGCCATTGTCTTACCTTTTACGTTCTGTAAATAATCCAGATAGACTTTTCCCTGGCGGTTTTGCGGTAAACGTTCCAGACTCGTGATATCTGGAAGCAATTTGTGTGTGAGGATACATACCAGGAGTGAAAACTGTCTGGCCTGTTCATAGGAATATAGAGTACCTAACGGTACAAAAATGTGCATTCCAGTTGAACCTGAAGTTTTAACATAGTGATCTGTGCCGGTTCTGGTGAGTATGTCATGAATTACAAGTGCAGTTTTAACAACCAGTTTAAACGGGCAGTTTAAAGGATCAAGATCAATAATCATGAAATCCGGGTTATCCAGAGAATTGATTCGTGAACTCCAGGAATTGATTTCAATTGCGCCAAGATTGACCATGTAAACCAGTGATGATTCATTCTGACATAATAAGTATCGGATGGTTCCGTTTTGTGAATCCGATTCCAATTGTACTGTTTCAATCCATTGTGGTGCATCGGTAATATTTTTATGAAAGAATTCCTTTCCATCAATTCCGTCGGGGAAGCGATGAAGAGACTGGGGGCGATCAATCAGATGTGGTAAAATGAATTGAGAAATCTCCCTGTAGTAGTTGATGGTATCTTTTTTTGTAATATTTTCAGATTTCCAGAAAAGCTTATCAAGATTTGTAAGTTTCAACCTGTTTTTGTCAATAGTTACAATCTGTTCTGTTGATGGTTTTTGTAAACTTGTCAGCTTGAATTTATTTTTTGGAGATAATTCTCTGTGAATTTCTTTTGGTTTGCGATCTTCTCTGAATCCTGTGAAAACAGGATGGCGCATCAGACCATCATGGGTCTATTCAGAAAATTTCACCTCACATGCAAGAACCGGTTTAACCCAGTGTGTTTCTGTATAAGTCTTGAGAGAGCTTTTGAAAGGTGATTGTGGTTGTATAATCTGATCCAGTATCTTTCTTATTTCACCAAGCATCGAATTTGTAAAACCACCACCAACGCTTCCAACATAAACCAGTTCGTTATTTTCATAGATACCGCAGATCAATGCACCAAAGCCGGTGCGTCCCGAACGAGGTTCTGTAAATCCGCCAATAACTACCTCCTGTCTGCAGTGTGTTTTTATCTTCTGCCAGAACCGGGATCGGGTTCCATGAAGGTAAGGACTGTTACTGTCTTTTGCAATTATTCCTTCAAGTTTATTTTCCTGCACTACTTTAAAAAACTCTTCACCTTTCTCTTCAATATGATCACAAAAACGGATATGATCAAGTTGAGGAAGCAGTTTTTTAAGCAGTTCCTTTCTTTTTATTAAAGGCAGATTTCTCAGATCGTGATCTTTCAGATAAAGCAGGTCAAAAACATAGTAAATAAGTGTACCATTTGTGCTGCGGCGATAATTCTGCAAAAGTCCAAAGTCCGGTTTCCCTTCAGAATCAACAATCACAATTTCTCCATCCAGAACACTATGTATTTTTATTTTTTCAAGGTCCTCAACTACAGGTGGAAAGTGGTTAATAAAACTCAGTCCATTTCGGGAGTATAGCTTTACCGGCTCTGTTGCGGTTTCTCCTATAGCGCGATATCCATCCCATTTTATTTCAAATATCCAGTTTTTCCTGTTAAATGGTTTGTCAGAAATGTCTGCAAGCATTGGATGCACTGGGTGTTTGGGACTACCCTGAGGGATACCGCAAAGATCGGTTTCTGAAATATTGTATGTTGACGTAAAGGAGTCGCCGTTACTTGTCTGATCACGGATATCTTCTATAGTTCTGTTTGTGCGGACCGAGCGATCGTAAACCAGTATATCATTCGTGTTTGCAAAACTATCCGCTTTTTTGATCAGAAGCCAGGTGTTTTGATTGCTGTATTTTCCCGTTTTTACAAGATGAAACAATCCCTTAAGTTTGATACCGTTGAGATTAAATGTTAACTTACCGTTATCAATTTCAGCCTGAACAGCTTTTTCGGTTTCACTTCGATCATCGATCAGGGGAAGACTGTACCATCCTTCATCCCAGATAATCACAACTCCGGCTCCATAATTACCTGGAGGAATTACGCCTTCAAAATTGCGATAATCAACAGGATGATCTTCTACCATAACAGCCAGTCGTTTATGTGACGGGTTCATGGAGGGGCCTTTGGGAATAGCCCAGCTTTTAAGAACACCATTAAGTTCGAGACGTAAATCGTAATGAAGATGAGAAGCCTGGTGTTTCTGGATGACAAAACCAGGTTTATGTTCATTAGTACTATTCTTGCGTGGCAATGGTTCCTTTGTATTTTGAAAGTTTCTTTTCTTGCTGTACATCTCAAGTGACATGGAATTCAAGCAGCTTCTTTTCGGTGTTGAGCCATTTCCAGACTTTTACTTAACCTTGAAAAAAGATCTGTTACTCCAACAGGAATCGGTTGTGGTTCGACAGGTGCACCCGGGACTTTTCCTTCAATTTTTTCCTGAATGATTTTCCTGAGGTCTTCATAGTAGGTGTCTTTATACTGCTGTGGATTCCATTTTCCGGTGAGCTGATCAATAAGTTTTATTGCCATTTCCAGTTCACGTTCGTTTATATCAGATGTACCGGGTTGTGGTATAGCAAGTTCCTGTGAAGATCGCAGTTCATCTGCAAAACGCATCTGATTGAGCACTATTGCATTTTCTTCTGCTTTAATAAGAGCCATGTGTTCACGGGTTCTCATTACATACCTGCCGATGCCGGCTTTCCCGCTTTTACGAAGTGCTTCACGAAGCAGGGCGTATGCCTTGGCTGCTTCTTTGACTGGTTCGAGAAAATAAGGTTTTTCGAGATATTTCTGATCAACTTCCTCAGCATTAACAAATGAAACCAAATCTATTGTCTGTGATTTATGAACGCTGGCCCTTTTAAAATCTTCGCTGCTTATAATGACATAATCTCCTTTACGGTATTGATATCCTTTTACGATTTCGTCATTTGGAACTTCTTCACCGGTTTCCCTGCATACACGTGCATATCTGATTCTGCATCTGTCAGATTTGCGGAGAAGATCGAAATCGATTCTGTGGCTCCTGGTTCCGTCGTATATTTTGACCGGTATGTAGATAAGACCAAAACTGATAGCTCCAGACCAGATTGCACGCATTAACTCTCGCTCCTGCTAAAACCTGTTTAAAACTATATCTGCTGCGATTCCATCGATTGATTGTATCTGCCCATAACTGCAGCACTGTTGCAGCGTGCACGGTGCACAAAAACCTGGCCTGCAGAAGATCGGTTCTGATCCATTCCTTTCCAACTGTTCATTACCGGTTCCTGAAGTGCACGGGAGAATGAGAAAGATAAGATCCAGGGTGTGTCTCCAATACCGTTTATTGCATTAAGATTCTCTGTAGCCTGTTGTGGTGACTGTCCACCGGAAAGAAATAAAACTCCTGGAAGAGCGGCTGGAACTACTCGTTTCAAAGTCCTGACTGTCGCTTCAGCAACTTCTTGAGCACTGGCTTTCTGGGAAGATTGTTTTCCAGGTAAAACCATATTGGGTTTCAGAAGAACGCCTTCTATATATACTCTATGATTATAAAGTTGATTAAAAACACTCTTTAAAACCAAAGATGTAACATTTTCACAAACAGAAATATCATGTTCACCATCCATTAATACTTCAGGCTCAACCACAGGTACGATTTCTGATTCCTGACACAGTGATGCATATCTTGCAAGTATATATGCATTAGATTCAATACAGTGTTGAGTCGGGAGCTCCTGGTTAATTGTAATTACAGCACGCCATTTGGCAAATTTTGCCCCAAGATTACGGTATTCATTAAGCCGTTGCGATAGTTCATCGAGACCTTCAGTTATCATTTCTCCTGGAAAAAGACTAAGTGGTTTTGTGCCTTTATCTACTTTTATTCCCGGTACGATACCTTTATCCATTAAAAGCCGGGGGAATGGTATATTATTTTTTGATTTCTGACGAATCGTTTCATCAAAAAGAATCACCCCGGATAAGTACTTCTCAATACCTTCGGTTTCAAAAAGCAGCTCGCGGTAGGAACGGCGTGTTTCGGGAGTTGACTCAATTTCAAGTTTGGCAAATCTTTTTCCAATAGTGCCAAAACTTTCATCTGCAGCAAGAATACCTTTACTTTCTGTGAGTATATGCTGAACAGTTGACGAGAGGGCCTGATGATTCATATAAACTCCAGTTGTAGTTGTGTGCAAAAGCTGGTGGATTATCTAAAGAAATGAATAGCAAAAACTGTGTCGCAGGTGGAGGGAAGGGTAATTAGTACCAGAAAGAGGTATTAATTAAATGATGACTTTTGAGATCAGCACTACAGCAGAAAGGGCATTATGGCTGTGAAGGCCATAATAAATGGTGAATTTTGAATTATGAATGGTGAATGATCAAAATCAAAAAAAATATCCGGGACAAACTACCGAGAGCAGTATTAAAGAAGAAAGTGGCAAAATATTGATACAGCCACGCATAGTAGAATATCCGATTTAATTCACAATTCGGAATCGGACTGCGACCCCGAATTCCGGGTTCCAAATCCGATTGGGGATATTAGACTCGAAATACGAAACAAACACGCATAGTAGAGCGTCTGATTCATAATTCTTATATGATGCCTGGTCCGAGACACGGTTTAACGGCATTAGCGAGATACAAAATTGCTCCAACCATATTAGTAACAGTTCGCGTAAAGGAATTGTTATTTTTCAGGTAGTAATTATTTTGCCACCAAAAAGTTTCACAAGATCAGATGCAAAGGAGGGGAGAGTGGGGTCTCTTGCACCCATAAGTAAAATGCAATCTCCCTGTTGTGCTGTGGTTTTAATAGAGTTCAATACACTATCTCGATCTGCTGGTGCACAGGCTTTGAAACTGTTCTTGTTCAGCTCATTTATCAGATCCTGTGAGGAGATATCTTTTTGGGCAGTACCACCAGCATAATAGATAGGGAGAAGGTAAAGAGAGTCTGAGTTGGCAAGACATTTCTGAAATACTTCTATGTATTCATTTTTTAGAAAGCGGGTAGGGCCGTAGCCATGCGGCTGGTAGATTACAAACAGCGTATTGGAAATACCGCGTGCAGCGTTGATTGCTGCTTTTATTTTTTCAGGGTTGTGTGCAAAATCATCAATTACTGTAATTCCATGTCTTGTTTTGTTAATTGAAAAACGACGTGCAACACCCTGAAAGTTCTTTACTGCTGCTTCAAGTTTCTGTTCATTACACGACAGATATTCACATGTGCATAGTGCTGCAGCGCAGTTTGATAAATTATGTAATCCTGGCAGTGGCAGAACAAAATGGGAGTTGTCATGAACAAATTGAAAGGAAAGAGGATTGGAATCTATTTGTTGTGGTGTCCAGTCTGCCTCTGAATTCAGACTGAATGTTAAGGTTTTTTTGATATTGGTCAGATTCGGATCATCTGCATTTATTATTGAAACTACAGACTGATTCGCAAGCTTGTTAAAGAGCGTAACAACTTCGGGAACTGTTTTGTGATCTTTGGATACGTTTAGAAACAGGCTGATAAACGGCTTGTATTTAATAAGTGAACCGTCGCTTTCATCAGCTTCAATAATCAGATACCGGGATTTTCCCTTATACGCATTTCCGATAAGCCCTTTTTTTTCAAGGCTGAGTAGATTCGCGCCGCTAATTAATGAAGGATTCAGTCCACAATGGGTCATGAATTCAAAAATCATGGCAGTTACGGTTGATTTACCGCTTGTTCCGGCCACAGCAACAGTTTTTTTTGAGCTGACAATAGCAGAAAGGAGATCGGAGCGATGTACGATTTGAATGCCATGCGATTTTGCAGACAGAATATCCGGATTGGAATCTTCAATTGCGCTGGAAATGCATATAATATCAGTATTTTCAGTAATTGCAGATCCGTTTTGTGGATAAAGGCTGCATCCTGTATCGAGAAGTTTGTTTGCGATTTCTTCGGTATCTTTACTTTTATACATCCTGTCTGAACCGGATATTTCCAATCCGTTCCATCGAAGGTATTGAGCAATTGCACTCATCCCGCTGCCAAAGATACCTGTAAAATGGATATTGCTGCAGTTCTTATTATTAATCAATATAGACAACGGCCCCCTCCTTGACAGAGTTAAAAAGCTCTATTATATCACCATTTTTCATGCATATACAGCCGTGTGACATAGGTGTACCAATCAGGTCTTCGTGGTTTGTGCCATGAATGTAAATGTATCTTTCGAAAGAATCTATTCCAGGCCCACTGTTTATACCTGTTTGAAGTCCTTTAAGACGAAGTATACGTGTAAGAATCAGGTTCTCTTCATTCATGCCAGGATGCCAGTTGACACCTGTATCTATACGGCTGCGAAATATTCGTCCCGGTGGAGCACCATCACCAATTTTTTCCACTATGGAATGAATTCCTGGTGGAGTACGGCAGGAATTTTCTTTATTGCCTATACCGTAACGTGATGTTGATATTTTGTAATTTTCAACAAGAGCGGACTGATTCCACTGAGACATGGTTTGTGAATGGGAATCAACTATCAGTATTTGATCCGGTATATAATTGAGTTTGTTTTGAATTATACTGCTTATTGTAGAATAATTATAGATCATGGCTTATATTTAGTAAGGTTTTGATTTATGGACATAAATATACCAAAATAATACAATGAAAAGAAAGTAGTTTCAATTGTTAAACATTCAGAAATGGGGTTTTTAAGATGGATGCAGAATCTTTATATCCTAAAAATAATGATGATATTTGGAGAATATTCAGAATTATGTCCGAGTTTGTTGAGGGTTTTGAAACCCTGTCTCAGGTTGGTCCCTGTGTTACAATATTTGGTTCAGCCAGAACACCGCAGGAGCATGACTATTATGATATGACTGTTGATGTTGCCAGGCTTGCAGCAAGAAGTGGTTATGGAATTATTACAGGTGGCGGGCCGGGGTTAATGGAAGCGGCTAATAAAGGGGCTGCTATGGAAAATGGGAAATCAATAGGGTTAAATATTCAGTTACCGTTTGAACAGGTACCTAACCCATACATTAAACAGTTACTGAATTTCAGACACTTTTTTTGTCGTAAAGTAATGTTTCTGAAATATACTTCGGCAGTAATTATCATGCCGGGGGGTTATGGTACATTGGATGAAATGTTTGAAACATTAACACTTGTTCAGACTCAAAAAGTAGCAAGTTTACCGCTGGTTCTTATGGGAAAAGATTATTGGGATGGACTTTTAAAATGGCTTCAGGGTACTATGTTGAAGCATGAGTATATTGTTCCAGCAGATCTTTCGTTGTTAAAGGTAACTGATGATCCTCAGGAAGCAATAGATCATATTAACAAAAAGAAAAATGCGAAAAAGGTTACTCCAAATTTTATCTGATGGTTATGAAACCTGGAAATATAACCAAGTTTACTTGATTGAAATTCCCGTTGTCTTAAACTGGTCTGGTGCTGTAATGAAGGACGACGGTAGTAGAAAGGGAATATTGGGTTCCTGTAACTATTGACATGTTTGTGTTTAATTTATATTATTATAGATGTAACAGGATCAATGCTGCAGTAAAAATGTTGATTACGTAAGAGCGGCAAAGGTTGACAAAAAAGCAGACTTGATTAATTTACACAGATCAATGATTTACTGTTGATCTGTGTTTCATAACATTCTGGATAGTGATAACCAATTGAACGGCTTATGCCTGGTTAAAGTACGAAATACCGGGGGTGACACTAATGCTGCATAACATTGCGGATGTAAAGGGTGGCATTCCGTAAATGGTTGTTGAATTTTGATTGAAACCTGCACTTCAGGCAATATGTGAATCTGTAAAATGCTGGTGTCACGAGGCGGATCTTAAAAAAGAATCCATTACTGTCTGGATTTTTTTTTACCCTTTAGAAGGAGGTTGTGATCGTGGTAAAACAAAAAGTAGCTGCTGTGAGAAAAAATGCTGCAAAAAAAACTGTAAAAGCAAAGCCTGTTAAAAAAGAAGCAGCATCAAAAAAGCAGGTTGAAAAAACTGCCGGGAAAACGACGAAAAAAACAGGGTCTTTAAAACCCCAGATAAAGAAAACTCCTCTTAAAAAAGCAGCAAAGAAGGTGGCTAAGAAAACGCTGGGTAAACCAGGAACAAAAAAAGCGGCAGTTAAAAAAGCGGCAGTTAAAAAAGCGGCAGTTAAAAAAGCGGCAGTTAAAAAAGCGGCAGTTAAAAAAGCGGCAGTTAAAAAAG
>DATGNN010000411.1:0-29356 GCA_035306725.1 Chitinispirillaceae bacterium
AGGACTCTTACTGTGGGTGTTTTGATTCTTACAACAGTTAATTTGGTAATCCGGTCGGTTGTCTGGAAATTTATCGTCAGTCCAATAAAGCCTGTACCTTTACGTTATGCGATTTCGAGTTACTTAATAGGTGTTTTTTCCAATCTGTTTTTGCCTTTGAAGCTTGGAGATGTCGCTCAGGGGTATTCTTTAGGGAGACGGCAGGATATGAGTAAGATATCAGTTGTTTCAGCTGTTCTTATTCAGCGTGTTTTTGAAGTTACAAGCCTTTTGTTGATTATGTCAACTATTGGTGCCCTGTTTTCATTTCCGCTTTTGTTTCAGAAACAAACACTTATACTTGGTGTACTGATTTTGTGTGGTATCTGTATATTATTATTATTATTCAGAAATCGTGAAAAGGTTGTTTTATCTATTGAATCTATTGTTGAAAAGTTTTCACCATCAGCAGCTAAAACAATAAGTAAATCCATGGATCTGTTTTTAACAGGTACGACCGCTATCCATAATCTTCCTGATGTGTTGAAAATCATGATATTTTCTTTTTTATCCTGGATTGTTCAGATTCTGATGGTATGGTTTACTGCGATTGCACTAAATATTTCGATAGATTTTCTGGCATCAAGTGTAGTATTGTTGATAATTAATCTAGGTTTAACAATACCACTGGCTCCCGGAAATATTGGTACCTTTCAATTTTTCAGTATAATCGCATTATCACTGTTTTCTGTAAGCAAGTCAAAAGCACTTGCATTTGCAATAATTTTCCAGGTGATACAGGCAATACCGGTCATTTTTGCAGGTGGCTTCAGTTTATTTAACGAATACCTGAATGGGACAAGAAAATCGCAGGGGGAAATCCAAAATAATAAACACAGTACCAGTGCATTTTACAGCAGGAATACTGAGATATGAAAATTGGAATAGTTTCTTCCTATTTTTATCCATGGTATGGGGGAATAACTGAACATGTTTATTACCAATACAAGGAGCTTAAAAAAAGGGGGCATGATGTAAAGCTTATTACACCTTTTGATGGCAAGGATATGATTGAACAAGTGGATGATCTTATAAAACTTGGAACACCTGTTCCACTTATTCTAAACGGATCTGTTGTAAAGATTCCTCTTGTAGCCAGAAAAAAAGAACAGATAATAAATATTCTGAATCAGCAAAACTTTGATATCCTTCATTTGCATCAACCGCTTTTTTGTCTACTTGGACTTACTTTTCTGACATGCATTAGAAAACGTAAAGAATCAGGTTTGCAGTGTCCTGTGATATTTGGAACATTCCACGCCAGCGGAGGGGGAACTGAAAGATTTATTGTAAAGATGTTGTCACCGTTGTATAAAAGGTACAGAGGTTTATTTGACTGGCGTATTGCAGTTTCATCTGCATCAAGGGATTTCGTTAAACCTATTCATCCAGGATCTTATGAAATTATTCCAAATGGTGTTGATGTAAACCGTTTTGATAATACTAAAAAGATTGAACGATATGATGATGGTGTGATGAATATATTATTTGTTGGAAGGCTTGAACCACGTAAAGGTTTGACAAATCTTTTAAAAAGCATACCGTTTATTCAAAAGCAGACATCATTGCCTTTTCGTTTGCTGGTCGTGGGAAATGGAGTTTTAACACAGTATTATAAAAAAAGGGTTCCCAAAGAGGTACAAAAGCTTGTTGATTTTATTGGTGAGGTATCTTTTGAAGATCTTCCAAAATATTATAAAACTGCGCATATATTTTGTTCACCAGCCACTTATGGGGAGAGCTTTGGTATTGTACTTATTGAAGCAATGGCTTCCGGGTTGCCTATTGTTGCCGGAAATAACGAGGGGTATCGTAAGGTGATTACGAATAACAAAAACGGGGTACTGGTAAATCCTCAGAATCCATCAGAACTGGCTTCCACAATAAGTTATTTGTTAAACAGTGAAGCTGGCAGAAAACGACTTGCAAAACAAAGCTTTATTGATGCAAAAAAGTACAGCTGGGAAGTTATTGTTCAGACTATAGAACAGAAGTATTATGAATTTTTAAGGGACAGAAATAATTATAGAATGGTAATATGAACAGACACTATGTTTCAGGCATTATTAAACTGGGATTATTGAAATTCCTGGCAATAACTTCAAAGTTACCAATATCTTTATGCTATTTTGTAACAGATATAATTGCTGTAATGGCTTTTTTTGTTTTATATCAAAAACGTATTTCGGTTAGAAATAATCTTATTTGTATTTTAAATAAAAAACCGACTTTGTATGATATCTTAAAAGTATTTATTGAATATGGTAGATACTGGGCAGAACTTCCTCGCATTGATGAAATCTGGAGAAAAAGTTCCAAAAAGATTTGTGGGCCAGATTTTCCTCCTGCCGAAAAACGTTTTCTTGGAATAACATTTCATATCGGTAATTTTGAGATATTTGGAAGTGCACTATACCCTTTTCTGAAGTCTGATTTATTTGTAGTTGCAGAGAATCTTAAACCTGAATTTCTTGCAGATCATTTCAGTTTTTGCCGTAAACAGCATCATATCCAGACTGTATTTCATAATGATTTACGCCGAATAATAAAAGTATTAAAAGAGGGTAATTCACTGGGAATTGTTTGTGACAGGATGATTGATGGCAATGGTGTTGAAGTCAGATTGTTTGGTAAATCTGTTTGTATGCCGCTTAATATTGTAAAATTTGCATTGCAGAATGAGATTCCGGTTTATGTTGCATATTGCGTAAAAGAATCTGATGAATACAAAATTCATTGCCAAAAAATGGATGTTGATACAGATTATGAAGATGCTGTAAAACAGATCGCCTTAGTGATCGAAAATACAGTGCGGAATTATCCTTATCAATGGCATGTCTTGTCTGCAATATGATCATTACAAATCTGCAAGGTCGTTTACAACCGATTGAATATCAGGATTCAGGTTTAAAATGTTTAAATGAAAAATAGAATCCCGCGTATGCTGCTCCTATATACATTAAATAATCAAGCGGTTGTGTAAGTGCCTTTAACAGACTCAGTGCGGTAGAAATGTCAAGTTCACTGAATATCTCTGAAGACGGAATGTTCTTGTATTTTGCAAAAATAAAAACAGCTGTAAAAAGATTGCCTGTTATGGCAGAGATCAAAGACAGGCCTGCGCCAACCAGACCATACCAGAAATCAACCGCTTTGGCTGAGTATTGAATAGAAAATGCAATTCCAACTGCTACAGCAACAGCCATCCAGCTTAGTTTATACTTACTGGCCATCAGTATCCACAACGAAGTAGCTGCAATGCTTACCAGTATACCTGCAGAGATACCATATAAAGGTTTCTGTTTTTTCCTTAACTCATGAAATTTTACAGTTGATGCATTGATTTCAAAATCAAGAGTTTCTTCCTGAATATTTTGGTTCTGTTCCATTTTTTTACCCCTTTGTGGTTTTCTAATCTATCTGGATTTAATGAACCTGGTAGATAAACATACCAGGTTCAATATAAATCACGTTTGGAAGAATTACGTAATTTCTGTAATAAGCAGGTTGTCTTTTTCTGGGGATTACAGATTTAAGTGAATTTGGTGCAATAAAGAATTTTTTCAAAACACTTATTAAAAACAGAAAACAAAAGTGTTGTGAAAAAAAATTGAACGATTGAAGAAATTACAAATTTAAACGATTAATTAAAAAAAGCTTGAAATGATAAAAACACAAAAAGTGATAGTATTTGGCCTTATATCAAATTCAACTCTTTTGGGCATAATTACCCGTTTCCACAAAATGTAATATTTCCTTACGGGTATTTTTCTGATACGATTACAAAGGATTATCAGCAGGAATGGTATGATGCATTGAAATAGAAATTCACTGAGTAATGCATTAAACTATTGGGCCGCGCGGATGTAGTTCCGATCTATTGAAGCCCAGAGCGAGAGAGGGGATTTCAGCTGTACGTAATTTTACATTGCATAAAAAGCTGCATTCAAAAGAATTATTTGCTCAAATTGTGAAACCTGTTATTTACATTAATTCATGGATTCATCTCTTAGAGGTTCGAATATAGCAAACATATCCGTTTTAGTTGGATTTGGACTATTGACAATTATCATACGGTGATATAAAATTGAACTGGAATTAATCTGCATATTTTTGGATAATAAATTACATTTTTCTAAAGAATTAAAAGAAGCGATCGGGATAACTCTTTTTGAATACCCAAAAAAAGATACATATACTGCTGATCGACGATAAAAAAAATGTATATACAATGCGTTCCATATTGTCGAAAGCGTCAATATCTGAATTTACGTTTCATTATAGCTCTTGCGCATCAGGAGTAAAACGTAAGATTATATCGGAATCTGTAGACATAATTTTTTTTGGACTTTCACCTCATGACATAAGAGTACAGAAGATTATTCCAATACTAAAAGACTTTAACATACCTGTAATACAGCTTATTGATTCGGAATTCCCAAAAAGCAGAATCAAGTCCTTGTTCCGATACAGACTCTTAAGGTCAAGTCTTGACAGCTTTCTAATTTCGCATGTACTTCAGATATCATCAGAATCATCTGATTCAAAAACCTGCTTGCAGGAGCATAAATCTGTTTTATCAAATGAAAACCGTTTTTTAAATGTACTGCTCAATACTGCTGAGGGGATAGTGGTAACAGACTGTAACCGCAAGATCCTTTTCATTAATCCGGCTGCAAAAAATATGCTTGGTGTTCTGGATTCAGAAAATTTTGCATATTCAACAGATCAAGGTGTAACAAAAGAGATAAAAACTGCAAATCGTAAAAACAGAAAAATTGTAGAGCTTTGCTGTACGCAAACTGTATGGGATAACAAAAATGCATTACTGTTTTCTCTGAAAGATATAACAGCTCGAAAGCAAATTGAAAAAGAATTGCGTTCAAGTGAACAGCGTTATGCATATGCAATCAGGGGCACAAAAGACGGTTTATGGGATTGGGATCTGGTTAAGGAGCGTATTTATTATTGTGATCAATGGAAATCTATGGTTGGTTATTCCAATGAAGAGATTGGAGAAAAAGTTCAGGAATGGTTTTCGAGGATTCATAAACATGATATCAGGAAAGTTAAAAAAACTTTACAGGATCATTTATGTGGCAGGCTTCAGCAGTTTGAAAGTGAACATCGACTAAAACATAAAAATGGAAATTGGTTTTGGGTGCATGCCAGGGGAACTGCGGTGCGTAATAAATCAGGTAAGGCGATACGTATTGCTGGTTCACTGACAGATATAACAGAAAGAAAAGGGGCCGAGACACAACTTAAAAAGGCACTGGAAGAACTTAGATTTGCTCTGGCATCAGAAAAGATTCTCATGGAAGAGCTGGATAAGAAAAACAAGGAACTTATCGAGTTGTCAATTACTGATGGATTGACGAGTCTGTACAATCACCGGTTCATACAGGAACGGTTCAATTTTGAATTTAAAAGGGTACAAAGATATGGAGGTGCTCTTTCATGTCTCATTCTTGACATCGACCATTTCAAGCATGTTAATGATACTTTTGGGCACCAGTTCGGTGATTATGTTATTCGACAGATAGCATCAATCATAAAGACAAGGTCTCGAGAGGTTGATATTTGCGGTAGATACGGGGGTGAAGAGTTCATGGTTTTATCCAATTTAACCGGAACAAATGCCCTTAAATATGCTGCGAAGCTTCATTCCGCAATAGAATCCTATAAATTTACATGTAATGACAATACCGTCAGAATTACTGTAAGTATTGGAATCGCAGAATACCAGAAGAATATAAAAACAAAACAGGAAATGATTGAGCGGGCAGATATTGCATTGTATCAGGCTAAAAAAGATGGAAGAAATCTGATACGGTTATGGAAGAGCATCAATCATCAGGATAATGAATCTATTGCAGTTAACGAGATCAGGGAACTAAAACACAAGTTTCAGGATCTTTCATTAAAGATGCGAAATACATATATGGAATCAATCAATGCACTAATCAAAGCAGTTGATGCAAAAGACCCATTAGCTTGTGAACATTCGAGAAATGTTTCTGTATACTCGGTGGAAATTGCCAAATACCTGAAATTATCTGAACCGGATATCGAAATAATCAAAAGTGCTGCTTTGCTTCATGATATAGGTAAAATCAGTATCCGTGATCAGATTCTTTTAAAAAGAGAACCTTTAACATCTAAAGAGATGGAAATTCTCAAACGTCATCCTGAAATAGGTGTAAGTATCCTCAAAGAGTTGAAATTTCTGGAAAAAGAAATACCAATTATCCTCTACCACCATGAACGTTATGATGGTAAAGGATATCCACATGGGTTAAAAGGCAGAGAAATTCCTTTAGGGGCACGTATCGTAGCTGCAGCAGATGCTTTTGATGCAATGACATGTGGGCGCATATACAAAAAACCATTATCATTGAAAAATGCCTGTAAAGAGATAATAGGGGGGAGTGCAACACAGTTTGCTCCAGATATTGTCGATGCATTGCTTCAACTGATAAATATTGGAAAGATTCGTAAAAATGTCCAAGAGAAAGAATCCGGGGTGTATAATGAAAATCAGAATAAATGACAGAAAAGATGTAACTGAGATAGTAATTGAGGGTAATGTTCTGCAGGAGAATGTTAGTTTCTTACGCAGCAGACTTAATGATATTATCGACAACGGCAGGTTCAGAATAATACTGAATTTAAGTAAAACAAATTACATAAGCAGTTTATGCCTGGCAGTAATCATTGATGTAAAACTCCGTCTTCAGAAGCTTGATGGTGATTTAAAAATTGCTGTTGCCAATCGTCTTGTTCGTAACCTTATGGAAATAACCAACCTTGTAAAACAGATCGAACTTCATAACACGATAGAATCTGCAATAGATTCATTTTAATTTGGTGATGGAGTTTAAGACTAAAATTTCAGTAATGGTTCTATCATTTTTTCAATAGAATTGATTTTTTCTTTGAGCTCGAAATTAGTTTGTATATCAGAATTAATTTTTTTATATGAATGGATAACAGTTGAATAATCTCTTCCACCAAACTCAAGCCCTATCGTTCGTAAAGATTGTTTTGTCCATTTTTTGCACAAATACATTGCGACAGAACGGGGAAGAGCAATTTCGCGTTTGCGTGTGTGTGCTGTGATCTGATTCTGGGTTATACCAAATGCTTCTGCAACTTTCTTCTGTATATAGGAAACAGAAACTCTTTCATCTTTTCTTGAAATGACATCACCACATAGTTCGCGGGCTACATCAAGAGTAATGTCTCTACCAGTAAATGATGATGATGCAATGAGTTTAATCAGGATACCTTCAAGTTCCCGGACATTTGAGGTAATATGTCCAGCTATAAACTGAATTACTTCATCCGGCAATAATAATCCATCTATTTCAGCTTTTTTTCTTAAAATTGCCATTCTGGTTTCCAAATTAGGCGGCTGTATGTCAGTAATCAGGCCGCCAAGAAACCGGTTGATTATATGCTCCATCATATCGGGTATTTTATCTGGAGGGCGATCTGATGAGAGGACAATCTGTTTATTTTCGAGCAGTAATTTATTAAATATTCTGAAAAATTCTTTTTGAGTACCAGGTTTTTTACTGAAGAATTGAATGTCATCAATTAGAAGCAGGTCGACGTTGTTAAATTTTTTGTAAAAGGATGTTGAATCTTTTTTGTTAACCACGAAGTTAATATACTGATTTGTAAATTCCTCACTGGTTAAATAGACGACATTATCTGCAGTACCTTCAGATTGTGCAAAATCACCTATTGCCTGGAGAAGATGGGTTTTGCCAAGGCCTGTTCCCCCATAAATAATAAGAGGGTTAAAAGATGTTTTACCCGGAGCTTCGGCAACAGCCAATGATGCAGCGTGAGCCATGCGGTTGCTATCGCCTACGACAAACTTGTCGAAAGTATAATTTGGGTGGAATTGCTGGTTAGATTCAACAACAGCTTGTGGAATTTTACGATTTTGGGCTTCCGTCAATTCTTCAGAAAGCGGTTGAATAATTTTCCAGTCTTTTTGTATCGGGACAAACGACAGTGATGAAAACGAAATAGAGGCTTCAGTCATTACCTCTTTTATCAAAGATGAGAAATGTTCCTCAATAAAATCTGCAAAAAACTGGTTAGGAACATGAATTTTTGCATGACCTTCATGTGAAAGGTTCAACTCTGTTGCTCTGAACCAGGTTTCATAACTTGCGGGACCAACTTTGTCCTGTATTTTTTTGAGACAGTTTTGCCATGGAGAAGTGTTTGAGAAATCATGAGATAGGTTTTTTGCTAACATGTTATCAACAGTTCTTTAATTTGACAGTGTATAAATAGATGAAAACAGTAATAAAAACGCGAATATTAGGAACCTGTAGTTGGTGCGAAGCGTGTAACCTGTTGTTTTTTCAAAAAGTTAAATAAATTAACAAAAGATAGTATGGTTCAGAAAAACAGGATATTAACGTGTTATTCACATACTTTCAACTACTTATCAACATTGAGTTATCAACATCGTGAATAGTTCCCTCATCTGCGTGGAAACAATATAATATTACTTTAAAAAATCTCAAAGTAAAAATTGGAAAATCTTTAAAAAAGATCTTACAAATGAGAATAAAAACTGGTTGATTTCAAAGATGGTATACATTAAGCAAACTGATAGTGAGTCCCAAAAATAAAAATTTAGATAATCGCTTAAGTAGAAATAAAAAATTACCGAAATAAACAGTATAGGATTAAGACAGGAAAAAATCAAGGAGGAAAATATGGCAATCCCGATTCAGTCGAACAATATTGCATCTGCAGGTAATAAAAGTGTACTTTTCCGGGATAAAAAACCTGGACCTGTTGTTCCTCAGAAATTTGATAATCTTTCACTGAAAAATGAATCAATAAGCTATTCGTCTCATTCTGTTAAATTACAATATGCTACAAAAGATGGTGACACTGTTTCTTTTAGTTATGAATATGAAGAGTTATTGCAAACCAATTTGAAAATAGATAAAAAATCAGTAAAGGAAGATTTTAAAAATATAGCAAAACTGGTTAAAGATGAAATAAACAATATGAAAAAAGTGCATATTAATCAATTTTTAAAACAAATGGGATTTTCTGTTAGTGAAACTGATGATGTTGAAAATAAAACTGGTATATTGCAAATTGATGAATACTGGAATGCAGAAAATACTTCACAAAGAATAGTTGATTTCGCTGTATCCTTTTATAGTCTGTTTGAAGGCAGTAGTGATGAATATCTGCAAAAAATCAAAGATGCCGTTACTGATGGTTTTAATCAGGCAAAAGAGATTCTTGGTTCTCTGCCTGAACCTGTTGCTGATCTGATGAATTCTACTTTTGATATGGTAATGAATAAATTGGATTCATGGTTTGACGGAATAGAAAACCATGATCCTGCTCAGAATATTACAACCGAACAGGAAGTTTGAGTTCTTCAGATTGTATAATTTCAATAAATTCTCTGAGTTTCCTCAGATTTATCTGAATTTTCTCAAAATATTCTTTCCATGAATCTTTATCAGATCTGTTCATTGAAGAAACAACTGAGTCGCCTTTGGTGATCAGTGTATCCAGCTGAAAAACAATCTGGTCTGCCTTACAAAGAAGTGTTTCGCAACTCTTGATTAAATCTGGTATTGATGAAGAGATCGCTTTTGTATGTTCTGAAGTTTTTTTAAGGAAAATATTAAGAGTGTCAATACCTTTATCCAGTTTTGAATCAAATAAATTTGAAAATGTATTGACCTTTATGATTAATGAATCAAATTTAGAGACAATTGTATCAAACCGGTGTATGAATGAGACGTTATCTGAAGAACCAAATCTTAATCTGTTACTTAATTCAACAATGGAAATTACAATTGAGTCCAGCTTATTCATATAGGCAATTGCGTCTGAAACTCCTGATATAAAAAATCCTTTTAAAATTACCTTCTCTCCAACAGATCCCGATTGAGGATTTCCGGGATCTATATCAATAAATCGTTCTCCCAGAATACCCTTCATTGTCGAAGTGATTTTATAGTCTTTATAAAGTGTTATTGGCTGGTTAGTTGTTATTTGTGCAAAGGTTTTGTTGTCTTTGGTATCAATTTTTCGGATACTGCCAGCAATAACCCCATTTATCCTTACCGGATCCTGCTTGTTCAGAAAATTGAGAGTCTGGATCTGTTCAAACTGAATGGTTCGGAGATGTACTGATGATTTTGTTTTCCAGATTAGATATGATGCAGGAATAAAAAGAAACAGAATTAGAGTTATTAATACACCATACCCAAGTGTTTTGTCGCTCATATGTTAAAGATAGCCTATTTCCTTTATAGCTATCAAGCAGAATAGTAAAGTTTTGCATTGGAAATGTGGTTACCATTTTTCTTTAACGGACTAATATTACAAGCTGCAGCATTCTTTACACAAGTTTTCTTTTGACATTGGCATCTCATGATAGTGCTTTAATGGCTGTAATTCAATAAATTGTCCTTGAATGGTAACCTGTTTTGAGAGGAGTCACTTTAGTCTCAGCACACACCAAACAAATAATTGTCTTCTTTTCGGGTTCTGTCGTGGGGGAATTGTCTGATTCTGCAAAACCGGAGTGTATTTTTTAAATATGAAATGGAAAACCTTTATAAATATATTGCTGGCTGTAGTTGTTCTTTTTAAAAATTCTGGTGGTGAGCCTGTTGTTATAAATGGTAGCATGATCCGATCAATGGTCGGAACTGAACTGAACAGGATTCGTATTCATGACTGGTCTGGTAATCCGATTCCATTTCAGATTGATGAGATTACTGAGAGTGGAGAGTATGTGTGTCCTGATGGAGAAGCTTCTAATAAAGATAGCAGCAATGGTGTTTTTGATACTCAGGATGAGATTGTGTTTTTATGGGGTGATTGCAGTAAAAAAAAGATCGAAAAGCCGATTGACAGTAGTGCTAAGACAGTAACGGTTCAGATAAAAAACCGAAATGAAACACGATATGTTTTGATTAGCGATGACAAATCGATAGAGTTATCAAAAAAACGATATATCCGGTATGACCATGGAAAGCAAATACTGTCTACTCCATACTTCTATGCACAATTTGGAAAAGATCGATTCCATTTTATTACAGCAGGAGTTAAAAACTTCGGGAAAAATGATTATGTTACTTTGACCAATGAACTGAGGATAAAAATTCTCCTGAAAGCACTTTGGGGACTTCTTCCAATTCGATATTCGGAAAATAACCTGGTTTGTGTTGTTAAAAGGTACAAGGTTGGGCCAATAAGGGTGATCAGAAGAGGTGACTTCCATCTTAATTTAGGGTTAGGGTTGAAAGGGAGTCGTGCTGCTGTAAACCAGATCTGCTATCCATCGATGGTAAAGGTTCCTGTTTATGTGCATGTACCTGTAAGGTTCCGGTCTTTTTTTGGTGAAGCATATATTGAAATAACTCCAGTTATTAATTCTGCAGCAGACGGGTATGAATTTTTTGTTCCAAAAGCTGATTTTCGTGCCAATACTAAAGGCACAGAAATTGATACACTTTTGATGATCAATCCAAATAATGAGTATATGTCGGTTAATGATGGAACCAGAGGGTATGGATGGTTACTTAAGGCAGGTATTCCAGATACACTTTTAAAAAGGAGTTCATTTGTTTTCAGGCGTCCGTCTGTAAGAAGTGGCGTTTCGGATTGTGGGTTCAGAATAATTCTTCGTGATCTTCCAAAGGGATATTATGAGATTACAAATTGGGTTTTATTTCCAGGTTGTGTTCAGGTAAGAGATCTCAGTGATTATTTTGAATCTGGAATTGCTGCATCTGAGGTATTAACTGATTATGGGAATTTCAGGAATCGTATTGCAGATTGATTTTAAGAAAACCGGGTCATTCATTTGATTTTTGTTGATCAGAAATCTGCCTGAAAAGTATCATCTTAATAGAAGCTTTTTAAACGCTAAAATAAAATGAGCAGATCATGATGATGAATTCGGCAAAAAAAGAAAACAGGGCAGTTTCCATCACAAGTGGTAATTTTGAGCAAGTGATATCAGAAATGGTGTCCCTGAGAAAACTTTGTGATATGCTGGTATCCTGTAAGTATCCGTATGAAGACATGGCTGAATTAATTGAAGACAAAGCTTATGAAGAGTGTGAAAGGGGCAGACTCAAAAATGCTCTGAAAGAGTTATACCGGGTCGCTTCATTTTTTGAATACCTTGAGAATAAAAATGAGGAAAACAGCCGGGATCTGGCAGATGTTTATCTACTTATTGGACAGATCTACCAATTTACTGAACATTTTGAAGAAAGTATCCAATGGTTTTCAAAAGCGGTTGTAGTTGATGATCAATATCCGGAACCATATCACTGTCTGGCAATTTCATTTTATAAGCAAAAAAATCACAGTGATGCCATTAAAAGTTTGGAAACGGAATTGATGCTTGAACCAGGTAATTATTATTCATATCTATTTCTTGCCGATCTCTATGAGCTCGAAAACCGCCAGCAGGATATAGAAATAATACTTAAAGAACTGCTGGAGCGTGATATAGAAAACATTCAGGGGCTTCACAGACTTATACAATATTATGAAAATTCAGAGCTTGAAATAAAAACAACACTGCTTATCAAAAGACTGCTTAATATCAATAAAAAATTCAGTGAAGCTGAAATACTGATCAGATCCTTCTATTTGTACCGTTTGGGTAAAATTCAGGAAACATTGATATTTCTTGATTCGTGGCTTCATATGGAACCTCACCTTACTGTCATTCATCTGATTAGAGCTTATCTGTTTGATAATCTCTCAAACCATTCTGACAGGTTTCGGGAGCTTACATTATTCAGAAAAAAAAATCGCGACAGTGATTGTATATTGAAATCAAAGATTGAGGAGTTCGCTTCTGTTTATGGAAAATCTGCTTCAAATCAGATCAACAATTGGCTTCACTTGTAAATTCAAAGGGCTTCTCAGCAATAAGGTTTTTCAAACATGCATGGAAATTTGACTGGAATCATTTATTTTGGACAAAAGTGATTTTTAAACCTTGTTCAATTGGAACAATATTGGTCTGTTGTATCAGAATATTTGCTGTCACAATATGTATTCTGTTTTTCCAGGGATGCTATCTGCTTAAACAGGGTATTTATATCATACGTTATAATTCCAAAGCTCAATCTATTGATAAAATGTTGGGAGATTCCCACATTTCCCAGAGCACAAAGGAGTTTCTGGCATTAATCAAGGAAATAAGATCTTATGCGTTTGACAGCATAGGATTGGTTGAAAACGATAACTATACCCGGTATGTAGAAATTGATAAAGATTATCTTGTAGATGTTGTTTCTGCATCAGATGAACTTGCTTTTAATCAGTATACATGGTGTTATCCGTTTTTTGGTTGTTTTCCGTATAAAGGTTATTTTGAGCGTAAGGATGCAGAAAAACAGGCATTAAAGCTTTCACGTAAGGGACTTGATACGTATATCGGCAGGGTTGATGCATTCAGCACATTGGGTTTTTTTTCTGATCCGATCTATAGCTTCATGGCAGAGTACTCCGTATTTGGCATAGCTTCACTGATTTTGCATGAGCAGACTCATGCTACACTTTTTTTGAAAAACAGGATTCAGTTTAATGAAGAACTTGCGACCTTTATTGGTACAGAAGGCGCTTTGAGATTTATCAAAATGAAATATGGAGATGATAGTGATGTTTATCGTAATGCTATACTGGCGATTGAAGACAGTGATACTTACATGATGCTAATGAGGAGACTTTATAACAGATTGTCCAAACTTTACAAAAGCAATATTCCTGATGACAAAAAAAGAGAAGAAAAACAAAAAATTATTCAAAATTGTAAAAATGAAATAATGGAAAAGTATAATAAGTTTTTCAAAACAGACCTCTATTCAGCAATAGGAAAAGCTCAGATTAACAATGCTGTACTCGCAATTCGTATGACATATACACTGGATTTGGATATTTATTATGAACTTTACGAACTTTATGACAGGGATCTTAAAGAAATGATGGATTTTTTTAAAACTCTGGAAAAATGCAGGAAGGATCCAAAGGAAATTATCAGGGCAAAATTAAAGAAATAACTCAGGTTATGTCTGGCTGAAATAAATCGGTTAACAGCTTCAGTCCTCATTACCATTACTGGTGTATTCACAAAGATGTTCGTTGATTGAAAAAGATATGAATTTGTTCAACTTGTTTAGTTTTGAAAACCGTGTCTCTTGTTGAGACTAAAATTAGAAGAGTATACAGGAAAAAAATGGAAATTCAAGCAGTTATTTTTGATTTTGATGGAGTGATACTGGATACAGAAAAAGCCCGTTATGATGCCTGGCAGTCGGTATTTCAATCTTATGGGCAGACATTTCCACTTGATATCTGGGTAGAGAGTATTGGAAGATCAAAATACGCAACAGATCCTTTGGATTTACTTGAAAAACTCACAGATAAATCTCTTGATAAACAATATTTAAGAAATCTTCAGCGTCAGAAATCGCATGATTTTGCAGACAGGCTTTCATTGCTTCCGGGAGTTCAAAAATGTATTCTTGAGGCTGTATCATTAAAACTGAAGATTGGAATTGCATCCAGCTCATCACGTACCTGGGTGCAAAGGCACTTGGAAAAACGTGGTTTGTTGGATTTTTTTAATGTGCTTGTTTGCAGGGAGGATACTGATTATCATAAGCCTTCACCTATTCACTATCTTACTGCTTTAAAAAGGTTAAATTGCAATCCGGCCAGTTCTGTTGCCATAGAAGATTCACCGCTTGGTATTGAGTCTGCAGTAGGGTCGGGAATGTATTGTATTGCAGTTGCATGTAGTTTCACGCAGAGTATGGATCTGAGCAGAGCGAACAAAATAGAAAAGTCTCTTGGGGATGTATCATTTTCAACGTTGATCAGGTCTGTTTAAAGTAGTACAAACTCATTAAAGTGAACGTACCATATTAAGGTATGCACTAAAAAGGGATATTTCAAAAATAGATTTTGTCCAAAATAGCAAAATATTATCTAAAGCTGTTTTTTTGTGAAACTAAATATTTAAAAACGCTATGATTTGAAACAAGAAAGCTTTTTCTGATACTGTTTAAAATCGTTTTAAGGTGTTATCAGTGCGCATAAATAGTGCAAACATCTGGCTATAAAGTTGAATTCTATTTTGGGCAGAAGTGAATTTTTTATCAACTTTAATTGCGTAGTACAGGGAGAAACGGATGCTCAAAAAAATCACTTTTGTTCTTCTTTATTCATCAATTTATGTTTCTGCATCACTTTTACCTTTTCCTTCATTCCTACCCAAAGTCAATACCCCTTATGATTCAGTCCTCCTTAAAACCTGGGAGGGTATTAAAAAAAGAAATATTGATCCATTCGAGTTAAAAATGGTGCACCGACCCTATTCTGAAGTTCCGGGCGATGCTGTATCTGAAGGTGTTGGATATGGTATGATACTGGCATTTTATTGTAATGATCAGGAATATTTCAATATGATCTGGGATGCTGGTGAACAGAGTCTTTGGGGAGAAAGCAATTCTTATAACTGGAGGATTCATCCGGATGGATGGGTTGAACCTGGTGCAGCGACGGATGCAGAAGAGGATATTGCATTAATGTTGATTTTTGCGGATCTCCTTGTTCAAAAAGGGATATGGCAATCTCACACCAGTCCTCTTGGGGTTACTTATGCTCAGCGGGCAAATGTATTAATAAATAATATCTGGGATGTCATGGTTGAGGAAGGAAAATATTTAAAACCAGGAGACAGTTGGGGTGGAAAAGATTTGATGAATCCGGGATATTTTGCTCCGGCTTTTTACAGAATATTTGATGAGTTCGAAGAGCAGGATCATAACTGGGAAGGTTTAATAGATGAGTGTTACAGAATCATTGAAAAGTCTCCTGGTTATGAATTCGGGCTTGTTCCAGATTTTATGAATTCGGAAGGAGAACCTCAGGCAGCCGGCTATAATACATATGCGGAGAGCAGGCATCTTTACAAAGACGCTATCAGAATTTACTGGCGACTTGGAGCCGATTACTTGTGGTATGATGAACCCCGGGCCAAAGCATTTCTTGATAATGCACTCGTTTTTATTAAATCTCCCGAAAATTCCAATTTTTATCAAATGGAAGGAACTGTAGTTCCTGAAATTGATTCTTTTACACTTGGTAATGGTATTGATCGGCCAAGAGCAGAGCATAGTCATCTGACAATTGGGATGTGGGCATGTGCAGCAATTGCGGCAGGGGATTCAGTATTGGCTGAAGCTTTCAGCGATAAACTGCTTTCGTTTTACGAATCAGGAGCTGATTACTGGGGGAGGTCTACAGATGAGAATGGTGAAGATACTCTTCATAATGAAATGTATTTTGATCAGTTCCTTGCATGGTTTGGAGCATCGATGCTGTCAGGCACATTCGCAAATATTTGGGAGATTATGAAAGACCCGGATCCAACTCTTCAACTTGATTGGAAAACATCTCCAACCCTGAGTACTGATGATATCAATGCTAGTGTTGAACCTCTTTTAATTAGTGCAGAATTTAACAAGTCTGCAAGGTGGAGTTTAGAAATCACACATGAAAGTTTATCTGATCAGAGGGTGTTTACCGGTTCGGGAGAAACGATATCTTTAAGCTGGAACGGACTGTCTTCTGATGGTAAACCGATGTCACAAGGGTTTTATTGGGTATCTGTAAGTGCAAGGGGTTTGGAAAAAACGTTTAGCAGCAGAATCTGGCTTGGTAAGGCATTTGATTTGATGGAAGAAAATCGGTTACTTGTAGATGATTTCAGGGATGGAGACTTGTATCCTTTTATTGGTAATAGATGGACAAGTTATCTGGATAACCATGATAGAGCCGGAACCAGTACCAGTGCATCCTGTAAAGTAGAAACCATTGATGGTGAAAAGAAAATCGTTTGGAGTTATCATCTTGAAGGTCAGAATGTCCTTGGTTTTGAACCTTATGCTGCTCTTGAATGGGACTGCACAACTGATAACGGAAATCTTGATCTTTCCGGTCTCGATACCTTTTTTATACAAGCTCAATCACATTCACCTGTTGATGTTTCTGTTCAATTAATAACTTCTGACATTGGAGATTATACCTATTTTGAAGATTCTGTTTCCCTTACAACCAATGAACAGGAATACTGGTTTGATATTTCTGATTTCAAACAGAGATTGGATGGACAGGGGAGTACACTTGATCTTAGTAAACTGACTGCTATTCGCTTTCAGGTTCAGTACCCTGATGGTAATGAGAATTCGATAATTATTAATAAAGTCTATTTTACAGGTAGTTTAAATCACATTTATTCTCCTCCTCCGGAATACATAGAATCCAGAATAAAAATTACAGATAGTTCAAAAAAAGTATCAGGCAGTTTAAAATACACAGTTTCTGGTGAAGGTATTCAGTTCAATACCTCATTTGTACATGATGGAGCGGAGCTTGTACTCTTTGACATAACAGGACGAGTGATTGCCCGTACCCAATTAAACAGGACTGGTGCATATATCCCATTCGGGAGCAAAAATATCGTAAACCGAATCTGTTTCGCTCAGGTTAAAGGCAACGGAATAAAATATATAAAACCGGTAAAGATACTTAGATAGTAATCTTATTTTGTTAAGAATTAGTGAGATACGCGATATTATCGGCTTTATTATTGAATGATAATGGTTTGCAGCGACACTGGATTAAATGCAATTTTAGCTGTAACGATATGTAATCTATGGGATGAGGTTATCTTGCAGGCTCCAGGATCTGATTTTTGGGGCTAACACCTGGTAATGTGCCAAACAGATAAGCGTTTATATTTAATAATCATGTAAATAAGTAATATTCAAGATACACTTATTGTGATTAACGGTTAAAAAACAGGTGAAATAATGTTTTTTTTCTTATACTATAACAACAGAGGTTTTAGTTAAAGCGATTAAACAAAGGGTGAGATACATGTTTAAGATTGAGAATTTTTCCAGTTTCAGGCCTTGTAACTACAAGAAAAACGGAGTACTAAAATGAAATTACACTTACACTATTTTACTGGTTTAATCGGTATGTTTCTGGTTATGCTAAATTCTTTTGCACAGCCACCCGCTGAAGGTGCCAACAAATTCCTTGGAAATATTACAACCAGGGGACAAGTCAGATCTGATTTTTATAACTACTGGAATCAGATTACAGGCGAAAACGAACACAAGTGGGGTTCGGTCGAGTGGAGCCAGGGCAGCAGAAACTGGGGAAGCGGCGATCGGATTGCCAACTATGCAAAAGAAAAAGATATACCCTGGAAATTTCATACCCTGATATGGGGAAGCCAGTATCCAAACTGGATCACCGGCCTTTCACAATCCCAACAACTGGCAGCTATAGAAGATTGGATGGATGCAGCCGCGAGCCGATATCCCGATGTTGAAATGATTGATGTAGTAAATGAAGCCTTCCCCCGCCATGCACCAGCTCCTTTTAAAAATGCTCTGGGCGGTGATGGAGCCACAGGTTTCGACTGGATAATCAAGTCATTTGAAATGGCAAGGGAAAGATGGCCCAATGCTATTCTTATCTATAACGATTACAATAATTGCGAATATGATGATGAAGTAAACTGGACAGTAGAATTGATTGAAACGATGCTTGAAGCAGGTGCTCCAATTGACGCAATAGGTTGTCAGGCTCATGATGCATGGCAACTGTCTACAAAAAAAGTCAAAGAAAATATAGACAAGCTTGCAGCTACAGGGCTTCCGATATTCATTACCGAATACGATATCGGAGAATCGAATGACAGTAAACAAAAACAGATCATGGAGGAGCAGTTTACCATGTTCTGGAATCATCCCAGAATAGTGGGAATTACCTACTGGGGATATATCGTGGGCTCAACCTGGCGTAATGGAACAGGCTTGATGAGTTCCAGCGGATCTGAGCGTCCTGCGCTGACCTGGCTTAAGGAATATGTAAAAAATAACCCTGATCCGCCCAATGATTTTCCAGATTTAATGGCAAATGGCGGTGGCGTTACTAATTATCGTCTGACAGTTGGTGCAAATGGGCGTGGAACTGTCACCCATAATCCGGATGAAAAACAATTCTCTGAAGAAACTCAGGTTACATTCACAGCCACGCCATCTGAAGGCTGGATTTTTGACTGTTGGAGCGGTGATGCCAGCGGAAGCTCGAATCCCTTAACCGTTACTATCAATAAATCAACAAAAATCACCGCAAATTTCATTACAGAAAACGGTAAACCAGATCTCATTACAAATGGAAAATTCCTCTCCGGTACAGACTCCTGGACTGTCAGATTATATAATGGTGATGCTGAAGGAAGTGTTGAAAATGGAGAGTATAAACTTGATATTAAAGATGCAGGTGTAGAAACCAGAGATGTGCGGCTGATTCAGGCAGAGTTACTGCTGGAGCAGGGAAAGTGGTATCGGCTGGTATTTGATGCCTATGCGGCTGAAGAAAAAATGATGTCTGTAAATATTGGAATGGCATCTTCTCCCAAAACGCCGTTTATTAGCAGTGAAATCCAGACAGAATTCAACCTTACTACATCAAAGGAAACTTACAGCGTCGAATTTCCCATGGAAGAAGAGACTTGTGATGATTCAAGACTTGAAATCATTCTGGGAACAGGTGCTGCAACTACAGTTTATCTGAGCAATGTCTCACTTTTTGAAATTATTGAACCGCCGGATGCTGTTAATATGCCAATTAAAAAGAATAAAAAACGGCATATAAATATTTCCGGCAAAGGTTCTTTTGTTGATGTCAGATTTAACAAAATAGAAAAAAACAGTTCATTTACAATTTATGACATGATGGGCAACGTGGTACGTTCAGAGAATTTCAAAAAAGATTTCGGTTCTGATAAAATACTAAGCTTTGATATCAGAAATATTCCCCGAGGTTATTACATCGTTGCAGTTCGGAGTGGAAACATCCTTGAAACATCAAAGATTGTCGTGACAGGGAAATAACAATTATTGGATGATTCAGATGTTGTTATTGCCACACTTATCGTTAGTCTGATATAAAAATATTAACCGGTACCTGCCTTATTCCCTAAACTCCTCAGTTTACTGGAGTGTGGCAGGTTTCATTTTATAAAAAATCAATTCAAGTTAACAGGGTTTATATAAAAAATTGATTTTTAAAACAGGTCTGAATTAATTCCGCAGATTCGGTACTGATTTGTAATGGACTGATGAGTGTGTAAAAAATATCAGAACTGTGGGTTTACTAAATTAATCACACAGTTCTGACATCAAGTGAAGAAAACCGGATATTTTAAAATTTTGCACTTAAAATAAGCTCAGGACGAATTCTTCTTTTTAAGGATTCATCATTATTATTGACATAGTTCCACATCCTGAAACGTGGTGTAATACTCATATTCTTGATTGGCAAAATGTAACGAATATCAAGTACACTGCCGGTGTTTTTTACCGGATCTCCGCTGTTTAATGTATCTTCTCTGTCATAATTCTGATTTAATGCAAATCTTACCCTTCCTTCACCGTAACCGGGCTTTATTCTTGCCTCTAAAGATGCAAGCACGCCAAACGGTGCAGAATGGTCGATAGTATCGATTGCTTTGTGTGCTTCGGTGTTGTCATAAAAAGAAACACCAAATCCAGCTCTTATATCAAGAGGTTTTACCGGCTTTATTCCGAGGTCCATGCCTGCACCATACGCCTGAACAGCATCAACAAGAGTGTCATAAGTCCTTACAATGTCGTAATTCATATTCCGATGAATATATCCATTGGGATTCAGTGAAAGATTACCGATTTTTATCGGAACTTCAAGAATGTGAAGAAAAGATGATTTCTTCAATCCATCATTTTCGGTATTATAGGAACTGGAATACATCGCATTTACAAGTTTGAAAGTAATCGTTTTATCGTCATTTTTAACAGCCGTATATGTAAAATTGGCACCAAGAATACCTGCGTTCTGAAGGTCATCCCAGCAGCTTGAAACAACTTCGGAATACTTGCTGTCTTCGAAAGCAAGAAGATCAAGAGTACTTGTGCCGCTTTGTGGTATCCGGCCTGCAGAAAAATCAAACATTTTTACGTTTACCTTAAACCATGCTTCACCCAGTGAAGCTGCATTCAGTCCTTTTTGCCACAGTAGAGAATTGTCAAAACTGTCCAGATTCTTACCATTGGGATTATTCAATCTGAATCCAAAAGAGATGTTTTCTTTTACTTTCACATTCAATTTCAGATTCCAGGCGTATCTGTGATGATATTCGTTTTTTGATTCCGAATCGATTTTCTTTCCATTTCTATCATTTTTACTGTTGAGATTTATTCTGTAACGGTATTCGACATCACCGTTTACCTTGAATTCTGGTTTAGCCGATACTGTTGAAGAGAAAAGAATTGCCGATAAGGCAGCTCCCAAAATAAGTGATCTTTTCATAAATCCTCCTGTTAGATTTCTGATACACATGTATCTGGAATTTTAATTAATTGTAAAACTAAAATACCAGAAATTCGTTTGAATCAAATTAAGTGTATGTTATGTTTAAGTTAAAAACAGATAATCCAGTATTCTAATGTATCATGGTATACATGTTTTGACAATTTTCTGGATTCATAATCTGACAATTTTTTTGCGGGATGCAGTGCGGGTAAGTACTGAATACAGGGGCAGATTGGCTACTTGAGAATGAATACAGATTTGATTGATTCGTGTCTTTTCTGGATTTGAAAAAACAGACAATCTGGTTTTGAGCGAGGATGCTAAATGTGACTCATGCAGTTTATGATTGCTCTATAACTGCTCAAGTACAGAAACAAGAAAATTCCAGAACTGTTTAACAGATAATATGTTGACCCTTTCATCCGGAGAATGTGGATACTGGATTGTCGGGCCGCATGAAACCATATCCATATCAGGATAATGAGCACCTATTATTCCACATTCCAGTCCGGCATGTATTGCCTGAACCTGTGGTGATTTTCTGTACAGATTTTCGTATACATTTTTCAGCACGGCAAGCAGTTCAGATGAAGGATCAGGTTTCCATCCCGGATACGCACCGCTGAATTCAACATTAAATCCGGCAAGTGACAAGGCACTTAAAACATTGTTCTCAAGGTCTATTCTTGCACTGTCAATTGAACTTCTCAGAAGACACTTTATAACACTTTTGCCGTCATGACACTCTATGAAAGAAAGATTATTTGATGTTTCAACCAGTCCCTTCACCTTGTCATCCATACGGATTACTCCATTTGGACAAGCATACACTGCTCTTATAAGGTTACATTGTGCCGGATTGCTCATTACCATATCTGGATTACTGGTTTGGGTTTGTTCTACAGATATGTCTGGATCTGATACCGCAAATTCCATCTCAAGAATTTGTTTGTATTCAGTAATAAAATCATTAAATTGAGTGTCCAGTTGCCTGGGCACTGTAACTGTGGCAAGAGCTTCTCTTGGAATCGCATTTCTTGCAGACCCCCCTCTGAATCCGCCAATATTGATATCAAACTTTTCTGTAGCAGCAAAGAGCAGCCGGTTCATTAATTTTATTGCATTGGCTCTCCCAAGATTTATGTCAATACCTGAATGACCGCCCCGCAGTCCTTTTATTGCAAGCTCATAGGCATTTTTTTCTGTTTCACTTTTTTCCTGCTGATAGCTCATCATACCTGTTGCGTTTATTCCACCTGCGCAACCGATATAAATTTTCCCCTCTTCTTCAGAATCAAGATTGATATACTTTCTTGCCGTTAAAAGTTGCGGTGATAATCCTTTGGCACCACTCATCCCGGTTTCTTCATCAATAGTAAATAGCAGTTCCAGAGGACCATGTTTTAGTTTGTTGTTTTCAAGGATTGCAAGCATGGCTGCAATACCGATTCCATTATCTGCTCCAAGTGTTGTTCCTTTTGCTTTTACCCACTCACCATCCACATACGGCTCAATGGGATCTTTTCGAAAGTCATGTTTTTTGTTACTGTTTTTCTGTGGCACCATATCAAGATGACTCTGAAGGACTACGGCAGGACTGTTTTGTTTACCTTCAGATGCACTTTTCCTTATTAAAACATTCCCGGATTCATCCTTTTGGACTGAATAGCCAAGCCCACCTGCAAATTCTTCTATGTATGCAATAACAGGTTCTTCAAATCCGGATGGCCTTGGAGTTGAACAGATATTGGAAAAATGTTTCCAAAGAAGTTTTGGTTCAAGCTCTTGAAGTTGGTCCATAATCATCTCCTTGTACAGCTTTAATCCGGATTCGGGCCGGATACAGGTATTTGAAGGTTATCTATCAATTTCCAGACCAATATAATTTATGAATAGAAGCGAAGAACTGTTGTATTCTAAACAGGAGCAGATTTCCATGAATATAATTATATTCATTCTAAAGGTGATGGATATAAAGATTGAATTGCAGTTTCTGCATATTGAATGAATTTGTTTGATATTTCATTTTTTGATAAAGAGTACAAAATGGTAGATTCAATACGAAAACTTCTGAATAATGGGATAGAAAATAAGGTTTTTCCCGGATGTGTAGCCGGAGTTCGTTATGGAACGAAACAGCAGATTGTTGCCTGTGGGAATCATACATACGATTCCGATTCAAAACCTGTTAACAAGAACACTGTATACGATGTAGCATCAATTACGAAAGCAGTACCGGTTTCGTGCCTGGCATTAAAACTGATTGATGACGGAAAACTTGGCCGCAGACAAAGATTGATTGAGTTTATTCCTGAACTTGCCGGAGCATATAAAGATATTATTACAATTGATAATCTTCTGACCCAGACACTCGATTTTGATTTTCGTCTTTCACAATGTAAAAATTTGTCATCAGAACAGATAATAAAAAAAGTCCTTGAAGTGGATCTCAAATCCCGGCCGGGACTCAGTTATTCTTACGCAAATGCAACAAGTATTCTTCTTGGAATCGCTATTGAGCGTTGTTTCGGGAGTGATCTTGCTCAAATTGCGAATGATACATTTTTCACCCCGCTGAAAATGGATTCAACAACTTTTTATCCGCAGAATTTTAATCGTGAGATAATAGCACCAACTGAATACGATTCCTGGAGGGGGAGGGTTATACAGGGTGAGATTCATGATGAAAGTACGTGGGCATTGCGTCCGAAGGTAGTTGGTGCTGCTGGTCTTTTTTCAACTGTACCGGATCTTATGAAGTTCATGGATATGTTGCTAAATGGGGGAGAGGTGAGTGGGAAAAAGTACCTGAGCCCGGAAATGATTTCACAAATGTATACCAGTCAATTACCTGGCAGTAATCAGTGGATCGGGCTTGGCTGGGAACTGAATCAGAAGAGTTTTATGGGAAGTAATTGTTCTGTGACTGCTTTGGGAAAAACCGGTTTCACCGGGTGCTCAATTGTAGCGGATATCAAAAAACAGAGCGGCTATGTTCTGCTTTCAAATCATGTCTATCCAGAACGAAAGCCGGATCGTACCGATATAAACCGGATAAGGAGCCAATTGGGTGATATGGTTTGGGATCTGTAGAGATCTGCTCTCTTTTTTCTGTGCATCGGGGTCGGAATCCTTTTCAATAATTTATTTTTCGTTGATTCGGTATCGATACTAAGCCAGATTTCCTACCCCGATAGAAATATTTACAATGTTTTTGTTATCTCACTATTTTGTTATTCCAGAAAACAACCGATTTGTTTTTAGTAGAAAATGATGGTTACAGGGATTTTTGGAACAGGGTGGTATTATTGTATATTATTTATCTTTAAATAATCGGAAAAAATCATGAAAGGAGTCATTAATGGGAGGACAATCCCGTTTTTCTAAAAATATTATCTGCATTGGTGCGGGGTATGTTGGTGGCCCTACAATGGCAATGATTGCAGCAAAATGTCCTCAGTATAAAGTTACTGTTGTAGACATTAATGCTGAACGTATAGATGCCTGGAATTCTGAAAATCTCCCTATATTTGAACCTGGTTTGTATGAAGTTGTAAAACAGGCAAGGGGAAGAAACCTGTTTTTTTCTACTGAAATAGAAAAGGCAATAAAAGAAGCGCAAATAGTTTTTGTTTCGGTAAATACTCCTACTAAAACGTTTGGTGAGGGCGCTGGTAAAGCCGCAGATCTTCAATACTGGGAAAAAACAGCTCGTGATATCATTAGAGCATCAGATACTGATAAAATAATAGTTGAGAAAAGTACTCTTCCTGTGCGAACAGCCAGTGCAATGGAGAGAATTCTTAACGCGAATGATAAAGGTATTCATTTTGAAGTGGTCTCAAATCCGGAATTTCTTGCTGAAGGTACGGCTGTTGCAGATCTTGAAAATCCCGACAGGGTCTTAATCGGGTCGCAAATGACAGAAACCGGATTAAAAGCGTGTAAAGAAATTGTTGAGATCTATGCGAATTGGGTTCCTGCCCAAAAAATTCTTACAAGTAATGTCTGGAGTTCTGAACTCTCGAAACTTGTAGCAAATGCTTTTCTGGCACAGAGGATCTCATCAATAAACAGTATCTCTGCACTGTGTGAATATACAGAAGCCAATGTTTCTGAAGTTGCCGGGGCTATTGCTATGGACAGCAGAATTGGACCCAAATTCCTTAATGCAAGCATTGGATTTGGTGGTTCCTGCTTTAAAAAAGATATTCTGAACCTGGTTTATATATGCGAAAACTACGGGTTGCATGAGGTTGCCAGATACTGGGAAAACGTTGTTCTCATGAACGATTACCAGAAACGGCGATTTGTAAAAACCATGATCAGGACCATGTTCAATACAGTCGCGGGTAAACGAATTGCACTGTTCGGGTTTGCATTTAAAGCAAATACCGGAGACACAAGGGAATCACCTGCAATTGATGTAACCAGGCAGTTGGCTGAGGAGAGGGCAAAGGTTGTAATTACTGATCCTAAGGCTCTTGACAATGCTAAAATGGATCTTCAGTCCTGTTTGGAATTTGTAGAGTTTTGTGAAGATCCGTACGAGGCTGCAAAAGGGGCTCATGCAATTGCTCTAATGACAGAGTGGAATGAATATAAAAAGCTGGATTATCAAAAAATATATTCCCAAATGGAGAAACCGGCATTTGTTTTTGATGGCAGGAATATTCTTGACCACAAACTTCTTTTTGAGATCGGGTTTAACGTATTTCCTCTGGGAAGAGTTTCCAGAACTCATTTGTAATATTTGTAAGGGAACCGGATAACCCCGTTTTAATGAACTATGTTTCATTTGGGGCTGAAGGTTCCTTTTTTATATTTCTGTTTTCCTTATTCCCTTAATAAAAACCTGTCAGTCGTCCGATACATATAACTCATTAACAGGACTGTTTTTAAACTCTTTCCTGTGCCGGATAATACCCCCCTTTAACATGTAAATTACATCTTCAGCGATATTGGTCGTCTGATCTGCAATACGTTCAAGATGTCTGAATATGGATGAGTAATGAAGTAACTGGCCGGTCAGGGATGGATTGATATGTATTAAGTCATTTACAAGGCCAAATGAGTCCTTGTAAAATGAGTCAACTTCATCATCTGCGACAAGGACCGAAAGTGCAAGATCCGTATCCCGTTGAATCAGTGAGTCAATGCTTTTTTTCAGCATCAGAACCGCTTTTTCGGACATGGAAAGAAAAATATCATGAAGTTCAACCGGGGGTTGAGATTTAAGTGATGTAGTACGCTCTGCAATGTTAACTGAAAGATCGGCTATTCTTTCGAGGTCATTATTTATTTTCAAGACAGAGACTATGAATCGCAGATCTTTTGCAACCGGCTGATATAACGCAAGTATCTTCAGGCAATTTTCCTCAATTTCCACTTCGACTGTGTCAATTTCATTATCCGAAACAATTACTTTCCCGGCAAGTTCATAATCAAGTTCAAGTACAGATGTGACCGAATATTTTACACTCTCTTCAACGAGCGTACATAGTCCAAGTATACTCTTTTTCAGTTTTTCTATTTCAAAATAAAAGTGAGATGACATATTATTACCTCCAGCTTCTTAATCTTCAATCTTTTGGCGTGGATTCGGTTACTTTGGTTACTTATGTGTTCCAGTGAGTACCGATACGGCCCTGTTTTATAACGAACCAATACAATCTTTTTAAACAGCTATAACTTGTCAATAATTATCCAAAACGTCCGGTTATATATTCCTCTGTCTGTTTATTTTTTGGATTTGTAAAAATATCCCTGGTTTTACCGGTTTCGATCAGGTTTCCAACATAGAAAAAAGCAGTTTGATCGGAAACCCTTGCTGCCTGTTGCATGTTGTGAGTGACAATTACAATTGTAACATCATTTTTAAGCTCC
This sequence comes from Chitinispirillaceae bacterium, assembly GCA_035306725.1. Taxonomy (GTDB): domain Bacteria; phylum Fibrobacterota; class Chitinivibrionia; order Chitinivibrionales; family Chitinispirillaceae; genus JAAYEB01. Next base: position 27,400 of record DATGNN010000411.1, read on the forward strand.
TGAATCAGTTCTTCAATGCGATTGGTTGATTGCGGATCAAGAGAGCTTGTCGGTTCATCCATAAGAAGCACTTCAGGATTAACAGCAAGGGCTCGGGCAATGCAGAGACGCTGCTGTTGTCCACCCGAAAGGCTTGCGCCCGGATCTTTCAGCCTGTCCTTGACTTCATTAAAAAGCGCAGACTGTATCAATGCTTTTTCACAAACTTCAAGAAGAAAGCTCCTGTTACGAATACCAACCAGTTTGAGTCCTGCTACGACGTTGTCGAATATTGACATCGTAGGAAACGGAGTCGGTTTCTGGAACACCATTCCAACACGTCTGCGGATTGTGACAGGATCAACTTTGTGATCGTAAATATTTTTACCGTCAAGAAGAACTTTTCCACTTGTTTCGGTACCACGGGTAAGGTCGTGCATTCTGTTAAGGGCTCTGAGGAAAGTAGTTTTCCCGCATCCTGACGGACCAATAAGGGCAGTTACCTGTTTTTCCTGAAAAGTAATGGATACATCACGAACACCTGTAGTTGAACCATATTTGACAGTAAGGTTTTCTGTTTTCATTCTCAAATGGGGTAAAGGTGGTCCTTCTTTATCAATAATTGAAAAAGAGTTGTTCTTGATACTGGTAACATTTGCTTTTATCGATTCGGTACAGTTCATCTGTTCCCTTTCTTCTGAAGATTGTTACCGGATGCCATGTGGGCAATTGCAAAAGATATAACTACAAACCCGAACAACACTATGGCAGCCGCCCACCCCATCCTGTGCCAGTGCTCGTAAGGGCTGATTGCGAGACTGTAAAGACGCTGGGGAAGAGTGTCAACTGGTCCAAAAAACATTCCGGTCCAGTGTTTTGGAAGGTAATTGTTGCCAAATGAGGTAAAAAGCAAGGGAGCAGCTTCACCGGCTGCACGCGAAAAAGCAATCAAGAATCCGGTTATAAGACCTGTTCGAGCTGCAGGAACAATTGCAGATAAAACAACTCTCCATCTGGGTAAACCTAACGCCAGCCCGGCTTCCCTTATGGACCATGGAATGATTGAGAGTGCACTTTCTGTGGATCGTGCTATAATGGGAAGCATGACTATTGCAAGTGCGGCAGAACCACTGATACCGGAGAATGTACCCATTGGCTTGACAATAAGTACAAATGCAAGTAAACCTTTTAATACAGCAGGCATTCCGTTCAATGTGTCGTTCATGATTCTAAGAACCGGGTTGAGAATGTGGTCCGGGTATTCTGACAGCAGGATCCCTGTTCCAAGTCCGACGGGAATAGCAAAAAGAAGCACCATTATGTCGACAACCAGTGTCCCTGCCATTGTGTGTACAAGCCCGGTAGGCTGTCCCTGCATGGCACGTGTCGGTGAACCAAGTTCCTGGGTAAAAAGATCAAGATTCAATGCACTTATACCATTGACTATTACATACGAGGACATGATCAGCAGGGGTAAAATGACAATAATAGTATTTATAACCAGAAAGGATAAAAATATTCTGTCCAGAATGTATCTGTATCTAAGGGTTTTCATACCATCTGTCCTCCTGCAAAAGCGAACTTTCTGCTTATCCATGCGGCAAGAAGATTGACTATAAGGGAGATGGCAAAAAGGGCCAGACCAACAGCCATCAGGCTGGAGTAATGAATGTTACCTACAGCTTCACGGAATTCATTAATTATTACCGAAGGCATTGTTGCACCGGGACCAAAAAGAGTGAAAGGAAGGGTGTTTTTATTTCCGATAAGCATCGCTACTGCCATGGTTTCTCCTATTGCTCTTCCAAAAGAAAGGATAACTCCGGCAAGAATTCCACTTCTGCTGTAAGGAAGAACAGCCATCTGTATTACTTCACGATGTGTGGCACCAAGAGCCCATGAGGCTTCACGCTGTTCACGGGGGACAAGGCGGATTGCATCTCGTGTGAGTGCAGCAGTATAGGGAAGAACCATCAGG
>DATGNN010000412.1:0-2505 GCA_035306725.1 Chitinispirillaceae bacterium
CAGTCTTCATATAACCAGCCCCCCCACCCTGGCTCTTATATTGCCACAGACATGGATTTCCCACAACAACGACCAAATGTCGTTTATGCAGGCGACCCTCCTGTAACGGAGATTAACAGAGGTAGTGGAAACTTCATAGAAAACCTTACCCTTTACGATATACTGAACGGAGAAAACTGGAGTATCGTTTCTAACCTGAAAAGTGAACTGGTTGCCTTTGGGGACCGAGAATACACGATATCCTCTATTCCGCAATTTTTAGATGATGCTGAGTGGATATCTCCAGCCATGAACTCCAGAACAAACACATCACCCGGCACCTTGGCATCCTTTACATCTAAAACAGATGGTTGTCTGTATATCGCACATTCTGACAGAGTCGAAAACAAGCCTCAGTGGCTATCTGCTTTTGCACAAACAGATGCAACTATCACTATTCAGGAAAATGAACAAACAGAACGAACCCTTACTCTCTACAGAAAAGAGATCTCTTCAGGGGAAGAGATTGAGCTTGGAATAAACTCCAATGACGGTACCACTGGATCTCTTATATATATACCTGTTATTACTGACAAGACTGTGGGGATTGGTACAACTTTTAACAAAGGATCTGATCTGTCCCTTTTTGCGCAGGCATTTGTGGAAAAAAACACACTGCGGATTTTGGCTCCACCGGGAACGAACTGGAAAATATCTCTCTTTAACCTTAGAGGAAAACTCGTTCATAACGAAATTGTTGGTCCTGGAACACATCTTATCCGCCTTGGCACCATGTCATCAAAAGGAACATTTATTATGAAGCTAGAAAATGGAGGCAAGGTCATTCTGAACAGAAGATTCATCATTACTCAATAGAAGACATTTCCGGGGACGGACCTCCCGTCCCTAATTGTCAAATTCTGAAAAGTGTTTACAGTAAATTTAAAGGGGTTGTAAATGGAAATCGGGACAAGATATTTGACCCGACAGTCCAAGAATAACCCCAATTTTCCCTCTTCAAAGCGTCAGATCGGTCCCTTAAAATAATTCCGTTTTTATCACCCCGGTTGTACACCACTTCTTCAACAATGTTTATGTAGCTCTTCTCAATTCAGAAATTATCGGATTCTATTCAATTGTTTACAATCCGCACAACCAGTCGTTTGGAAAAGCTACTATCAATTCGTTTGCAAAAACTTCAGTGGAATCGGGGCGAAGAAAAAAACAATTTCAGGCCAGTTCAATTTGAAAGTGAGATTATGCATTTTATACTCATTGTTGGTCAGGAGGGCACAGGTAAAACTACAATCACCAAATCATTATTTCATCACATACTCATTCAGTTGCGATCGATAGAATGTGTCTACGAGGTTGATCCGCTCAAACAGATTGCTCCCGTAGACCATTTGGTATTATGTTTCTTCTATCTGTCAATCGGGCTTTTTCATTTTATATTTCGGTGGCACAACCCAGATATCCTGCGATGCAGCCTGTTCTTTGATCTCGGTTACCTCATCAATGGTTTCGGTCCGTTTTTTACCCATTGCCGTTATGGACTTTGAATAGACTACACAACCTTTTATCTTTTCGGCTTCTTTCTGCATTTTTCCAGCAAAATCCTGCATACCTGATTTGGTCATGAACTGCGATGCTAAAAATTTGTCCAGGAGCTTTTTATTGATTACCACATCCTCTGTAGCCCAGAGTTCTGTTGTGGTTGTCATACCCATCATTTTTACAGTCTGATTATATTTGGTACAGTTCCACTGTCCAATCTTCTTTGTTTCACTTGTGGGCTCAATCGCAACTTCCATCTTGAACATATTGCCCATCATTGAAGAAACCATCGCGGGTACCTGTTCATCGTCGGCATCTGCATTGGGTAGCATTCCGAGTGTGGACGCCTGAAATGCGAAATATGTCTTTTTTTTGTGGTCTAAAGTATAAATTGTGTCCTTATCTAAGCGCATGAGCACCGATTCATTGCCATCATCACTTCGCAGCTTATCATCGGCAAACCATTGCATCGTAGTGCGCACTTCTGTTTCTCCGTCTTTTTTATCTCTTTTGTAGGAATCGGTAGAAATTTTATGTGACATATAAATATCACTGCCAAATGCGCCTGAAAATGACAAACTCAAAATCACAGTTGAAATAAGCGCAAGAGATCTTACCATAAATACCTCACTTTGGTTAATGGATAAAGTAGTTTTGCTAACGATTCTTTCATTATAATATAGATTTTACAGAAAATTCGAGTCAATTACCGTAAAAATAATCTTCGGATCTCCTGGTTTTGGGATATTCTGGCGAAAGTGCAGAATCGTCCAAAACTGCTTGTGATTCCTGCCGCTCTACTGGAGTTTATTTTACAAGATGGTACCTCTATTGCTAAATTCGATAAGATATCATGTGAAAATAAGATTTTCCTGGTTATAAGACAGCAGTGTACAAAAAGCATAAATAATAATCCGCTTCCTGGATGGGATCTGGATCGCGCAAAACACTTCAAAACTATTAATAAGG
>DATGNN010000413.1:0-4838 GCA_035306725.1 Chitinispirillaceae bacterium
AATAGCAATAGTTGGTAAATACAGTGAGCTTCCCGATGCTTATAAATCGATACATGAAGCATTGAACCACGCTGCAGCATTTCATAACGCCCGGGTAAAAATAGTAAGCGTCTCAGCAGAAGAGATTGAAAAATCCGGTGCTGAAACAGTGTTAAAAAATATTGGCGCAATACTTGTACCGGGAGGATTCGGTTCTCGGGGAACTGAGGGAAAAATTGCAGCAATACAATTTGCCCGTGAAAACAATGTGCCATTTCTGGGCATTTGTCTGGGTATGCACATGGCAGTTATCGAATTTGCAAGAAACGTACTGAAACTGGCTGATGCCAACAGTACCGAGATCAATCCCAAAACATCACACCCGGTTATTCACCTTATGGAAGAACAGAAAAAAGTACTGAATCTGGGCGCATCGATGCGTCTTGGAGCGTATCCCTGTGCGTTGAAAAAAGGCACTATTGCGTATAAGGGATATGAAAAAGAGATTATTTCAGAAAGACATCGTCACAGGTATGAATTTAATAATGACTATCGTGATTGTTTCGAAAAAGGGGGTATGATTATATCCGGCCAATCACCGGACGGGATACTGGTTGAAATGATTGAACTACAAGACCATCCCTGGTTTATTGCATCTCAGTTTCATCCTGAATTTAAATCACGTCCAATTGATCCTCATCCTTTATTCAGGGATTTTTTGGGAATTTCTCTTAACCTTAATGGATATGATACAAAAGAAAGCAGACTGACAAAATGATAGAAGATTCTTTACATGAAGAATGTGGTGTGTTTGGTGTTTTCAACCATCCGCAAGCGGCTCATCTGACTTATCTGGGTTTATATGCGTTACAGCATCGAGGTCAGGAAAGTGCCGGAATTGCTGTTTCAGACAGATCATCAATAACTGTTCGCAAAGGAATGGGGCTTGTAAACCAGGTTTTCAAGCATCAGAAATCACTTGATGATCTTAAAGGGGATATTGCCATAGGGCACAATCGATACTCGACAACAGGTTCGTCAGATCTTGATAATGCCCAGCCGATCCTGATTAACTGCCGGGGCGGCCAGATCGCAGGTGCACATAACGGAAATCTGACCAATTCCAAATCATTACGTAACTGGATGGTGGATGACGGTTCGATTTTCATGTCAAAAACCGATACAGAAGTTATTATGCATCTTATTGCCAGATCAAAGCGGGAAAACATTGACGCAATGATACTTGATGCGTTATCAGGATTAAACGGAGCCTATTCACTTCTGTTTCTTACTCCTGACGCGCTTTATGGAGCACGCGACCCCCATGGAGTTCGTCCATTGCTTATCGGGAAAGTTAATGGCAGTTATTTTATCTCTTCAGAAACCTGTGCGTTCGACCTTGTCGGTGCAGAAATGATCCGTGAGATTGAACCTGGAGAAATGGTCAAAATCTCAAAAGAAGGTATTTCATCATTTAAAATTCCTGTCTTTGCGACTTCGGTACAACGGGCACACTGTATCTTCGAATTCATCTATTTTTCTCGTCCCGACAGTTATGTGTTTGGAACAAATGTTGACAAAGTCAGACGTGAACTGGGACGTCAGCTGGCACGTGAACATCCGGCTGATGCTGATATCGTTATTGGAGTACCCGACTCGGCAACAACTGCTGCACTGGGATTTTCTGAAGAATCGCAGATCAGGTTTGATATCGGACTTATTAGAAACCATTATATAGGAAGAACGTTTATCCATCCGGCACAATCCGGACGCGATTTCGGAGTACGAATCAAATTCAATCCTGTAAAGGGAGTCCTTAAAGGTAAAAAAATAGTTATTGTTGACGATTCCATAGTTCGTGGAACTACAATGAGAAAAATAATCCGTTTGATAAAAACTGCAGAACCAAAAGAGATCCATCTGCGGATATCTTCTCCACCCATTATATGCCCCTGTTTTCTGGGAATTGACATGCCAACCAAAAAAGAATTGATTGGAGCAGAAAAATCGGTTGAGGAGATCAGACAGTACCTTGAAGTTGACTCTCTTGGCTATTTGTCAAATGAAGGGCTTTTAGCGACTGTACCGGTACCTGATGATTTCTGTGCAGCATGCTTTAATGGGAAGTATCCGGTAATACCGTCTACGAACCAGCAATTAGCTCACGCATAGAACTGATGATGATTTTTAAATTCTGCGCCAGAGGTGATACTCCCGCAGGCCGATTGTCAAATGTCAGTCTCCATTTAGAGGTGTAGACAACAAGTTACGTCGAAGGTGCACAAGGCTGCGGCTTTAAATGAAGAGAGAGGCTCTGAAGATAAACCGGGGAAGAGGTTTGCTCTCCCCGGTTCTTTATTTTACCCTAAACCTGAATAGTAACGATTCCTTTACACGATCTGCTTCGAGTACATTGATTAAGAGTCCAGATCCAGAACGCTTAATATGAAGTTATAGGATTACGATTACGACAACGATGAAAGATAGATATGACCTTCACAGCCCATAAACCCTTTCTGCGGTAAGCTCATTCCCGCACTGCGGGACAAGCTGTAAATTAGTCGTCTTCATTCAGGTTAAATTTAAAAATCCAGTAATTCAACATCGAAAATCAATGTAGCATCAGGAGGAATAACTCCAGCAGCTCCGCGGGAACCATACGCAAGTTGTGGTGGAATAATCAAGGTTCTTTTTTCACCTTTTTTCATATCCAGCAGAGCTTCATCCCACCCGGGAATTACCATACCGGTACCAACTGCAAATTCCAGCGGCTGATTACGATCATGGGAACTGTCGAACTTTGTACCGTTCATAAGAGTACCGGTATAATGGACTTTAACTTTTGTTCCACGCGATGGTTTATCACCAGATCCTTCTTTTTCGACTATATACTTCAATCCTGAAGCTGTTGTTTTGGCATTTGGATATTTTTCATCAATCATTTTCTGTTTTTCTTCCTGTTCTCGTTTTTTTCCTGCCATTTCGTTTTCATTTCGTTTTTCGATCAATTTATCGAATGATTCCTGATCTGCTTTAAAATTTTTGGCTTTTTCCCCTACCCGGACGATTTTTATAGTTTTCATTATATCGCCCTGTTTGATATTAGGTACAACGTCATTTCCTTCAATTACCTTACCAAAAACGGTATGACGTCCATCGAGGTGGGGTGTTGGGCCCAGAGTTATGAAAAACTGGCTTCCATTTGTACCAGGACCTGCATTAGCCATTGAAAGGATACCTGGTCCGCTATGTTTTAGTTCTGGATTGAATTCATCAGGAAACTTGTATCCAGGTCCGCCTCTTCCGTTCCCTTCAGGATCGCCACCCTGAATAACGAATCCTGGAACGACTCTGTGAAACGTAAGACCATCATAAAACTTTACATTTCCGCGAGTCGATTTAATTGTTCCTTCGCTGAGTCCGACAAAATTTGTTGTTGTCATTGGAGCTTTTTCAAATTCCAAAGATAAAACGATTGTGCCTTTAGAGGTTTCCATTTCAGCATAAAGTCCCTCAGGATATTTTGCCGAACATGAGGATAATGTACTTAGTAAAATCAAGATAATTAATCCTTTCATAGTTTTTCCTTTTTTTTTAGTCCCAGTCCAGGGGTGAACGCATAGGTTCTGGTGAATCGGTATCAACATCTTTTTTTGCTTTTTTAAACTTTTCTTCAATTTCAGCTTTTCTTTTTGCCTCCTCTTCTTTAGCTTTCTTAAAACGGTCATCCCATGCGGTTCCTTTCTTTTGAGATTTCAGGAATTCGTTTAAATCCGCTTTAGGCTTATCTGAAGCTCTGTGATCAACCACTTTGCCGCTTGCAGGATCAATCCAGAGGGTTCCTTTACACAAAGGACATTTGATCTCAAACAAACTCATACCTACTCCAATCTTTGCGTGTGTGTGAGCCTTAATCTGGAAAAATATATTATGTCCTTCAAATTTGAATCCCCCAAGCGGACCAAAAATTGCATCTTTTTATTAAATAGCGGTTACAGGTACTATTCGGTATCAAACTGGTTGAAGATTGGGGAAGAATCAATTATATATGATTTTTGTACAATTAGCTGACAGAAGAATTTAAAATATCTATTATGACCAATGAACTTCCATTTAAAGGCTTTAAAGAGCAGATAGAAATTCCTCTTGAACAAACTGATCCACGTTCACTGGACCTGATAAGACAATTTTTTCTTGAAATCAGTCCCGATAACCCCAACCCCTTCGGTGTTTTAATTAAAAGGCTTACGGGAAAAAGCTTCTCAGGCCGGGAAGCCATTGCGCACTGGCGTCACATTTTAGAAAACAAGAAAGCTCTTCAGACAAAACTAAACCGGACAGTAGGAATACAGACTGCAGCTATTGATTATTTTGAACAGCAATACCCGGAAGAGATTTTTCTGGAAATTTCAACAAAACCGCAAGAATCAGTCTCGGCAAAAAAGGATGATGAATGGATCGGGAAAGTTTATTCTCCCGGTTATCACCTTGAAAAACTCAAAGAAGAAATTTTAAGAGCCAAACGTTACAAACATGCCTTATCTGCTATTATGCTGGATATAGACGATTTCAGAAAAATTAATGAAACCCTCTCTTTTAAAACCGGAGATAAAATACTGGAAATTATTGTAAAGATTATCAAAAAAACGATCAGAACTGTTGATATTTTAAGCCGTTACTCGGGAGACAGGTTTATGCTTATCCTCCCCAATACCAATAAACGTGAAGCTTTTGAACTTGCAGAACGTCTTAAACAAAACATAAATGAAAGAACCAAAAGAATCGAACGGTTACCGACAGGAGTTACAGTAACACTTTCGGTTGGACAGTGCACAAAAGATGACACCTCTACAATATTT
>DATGNN010000414.1:0-23173 GCA_035306725.1 Chitinispirillaceae bacterium
GAGGGATTAATGTTTGATGAAATGTATTTACGTATTTCGATATCTGAAACCGGACAGGATATAAAGTATCTTTCTGATGGCAGTGCGACAAGAGAAGCATTGTCAATCAGGTTTGTTTTTGCGTATGACAAATCATTAACAGTGAAAACCGTTACGGCATCATATTTATTAAGTGAGAAAGAGAGTATCGGATTGTCATCACCTCCGGTATACAGGGTCATTTGTTCCAGAAAAGCCTTTTTACCTTGTAGAGGTGGATTCGATAAAAGATATTGTTCGCGATCATTTGTTTTTTCTATGTAATACACTCCAAGTTTTAATGATTGCACAAGAAGTCTGTGGGTTTTCAGTCTTTCTACCGCCTCATTATCTTGCTGAACCATTTTAAGGATAACAGTTTCCTGATCTGTGGCTCCGAAACCTTTGATTATTGCTTCATTGCCCTGTATAAACTCCTTGATACCATCAACATGCCGAAACAGTGCCAGGCCTTCAACAGGATGAGCCTTGACAAAGCCAGTCCATGCATTTATGACATCAAGTGCAGACAGGGATCTTCCATTTGCGTTTTTCAGCCTTTTTCGGAGTTTTAGAATAACTCTTCGCGCAGAGGGACTGACAATTTCAAATACCGGTTTTACACCTGATATTGAATCATCTGAAACAATATTATACAAAATTGTATCTGTAGTATCTTCCTGGGAGAAAGGGTAGCCTGAGGTAAGAAGGGAAAAGGGAGAGGTTATGCTGGAACGTGAAGTGTACAGGCGCACCGAACCACCAAATTCAGGCAAAAATGTGTCTGTTTCTGCAATCAAAGAATCTGTAATTGAATCAGTGTGACTTTCTATGAGACTTTCAGTAAATTGAGGCTGTTTGATTATTGTCAGCGACTCAGGCAGAACAATTTCCATACTGTCGGTTGGGTGGACTTTAATATGAACGAACTTGTTGTCCATACTCTTGAGTATACCAGCGTAAGGATAATTTCTCATGAAATTCTCGAATGATTCAACGAATTCCATCCGTTTCTTTTCATCAGGAAATTCTACAATATAAGAAAGCGTATCATTTTTTTCCACCATAACAGGATAAGACGATTCTTTTTGTGGCGGTGTTTTAACAACAGTTGATGGTGGCGTGCAGCCGATTAAAGCAGATAAAACGGATAATATTAGCAGAAAATTATTCATTATACTCTCCCGATAGCAAACTTAAAAATAGCTGCAGGCAGTTTAGTTGTCCAGCTATGGTCAGGTTTGCTTGAATGAACAGAAATAAAAAAGTAGTTTTACCATAACAGGCAGATGTTTAAAAGACTGATAAACCTGGATAATACGCCAACATGATTCTTTTTTACATTCCATACGAAAGCTGTTTGTTGAAATCTGCTGCAAGAATTCTTGTCTCGTACGTGGAGGCGACATCATTTTTTGAACATCTTTCAGCCAGGTATCAGAAAAATAATTTATTCAGGTCAAAATTAAAAAATAGCATATTAGATCGCAGATATACAAACCTGATATTAAAATGTATATGGTATTGCTGTTAAGGATCTGTATAAGAACCTGCTCCACTTCATCTTTTATACTCGGTATATGGAGTCTTGAATGATAAAAAAATGGTTTTCCAAAAAATGGCTGATAATTCTTTCAGTATCGGTTCTGGTGCTTATTGTTGGCGTGTATCCGGGATATCTGCTGGCCCAATTTGCTTTTAACAGGTATTTTGAGCATTGGGGTAACAAGCTTGTAGATCTGGAAAACCGTGGTTTGCTTTCAAAACAGTATGGAGCGGGGTGGCAGGATGTACTTGTGGATCGGGCCATGGCTATGGAAGCATCCAGGATTATGAACACTGGAGATGATTCTGAAGTTCAGGAAAATGATGATACAGTGCAGGTAGTAGATGGAATTGTTCTGGCCGATTATCCGTCACTTTCCATTATTGATCAATTACGTCAGGTAAAAGAGTATTCCAGCATTATTGAGATTGTGGATCGCAAAGAGAGGCCTTTATCCCGAATCAAAACAGATCATTCGAGGGCATCAATAAGTGAATTCCCGCCTGTTTTAATCACTGCCCTGATTGCTTCTGAAGATGGAAATTTCAGAAAGAATCATCTTGGTTTTGAATTTAAGAGCTTTGTTCGTGCTGCTTTACAGTCTGTATGGAATGCTGTTTTTACATTTAAAAAATCGCCCCCTCGGGGGACTTCAACAATTACTCAGCAGGTTGCAAAACTGTTTATTTCCAGGCTTGATGAGTACGGGATGAGACAGGTCAGTCGTTCTGTAGACCGAAAAATTCGTGAGCTTCGCATTGCTGTTGCATTGCGAAAACTTTATGGAGCCGACGACATACTTGAAGTGTATTTTAACCATTGTGTTACAAGTGATTATGGAATGATAGGCTTCAAGGATATTGCCAAAGGCCTTTTTAACAGGGAACTCAGGGAACTTTCTGATGCAGAGTGTATTTATCTTGCCAGAATGGTTAAGTGGGGGAGGAATATAAAATCCAAAATTGTAAATCAGTGCAAAGTTGATATGCCGAGGATGGCTGAAGCTCTGGGATGGGATGAGCAGAAGCAGCGTGAAGTTTTGGAGGAAGTAAGCGAACTGCAATTTCAGAAACCACTTGTTTTTCAGGGTGAATATGGACCGCTGGTTGACCTTGCCAATGATTTCTGGCTTTTAACACTGAAAAAGAAAGGCTCTGGTCCGCAGCAGCTTGAACAGATGGATATTATTGATCCAAACTCATTGATCAGGAAAAAAGGGAATCTCAGGATTCAGCTTACAATAGATTTACCACTGCAGCAGACTCTTCAGAAACTTGTTGATTCCCGTGGGTATGGGCCGGATACAACCATTATTGATGAAGTACGTATCGGAAGCAGGGGAGAGACTGTCATATCGGAAACTCCTTTACGTGATACAATCAGGGCTGTACGGATATTGAAAAAACCGGTTGATTTCAGTGAACCCAACAGTGCTTATATAACCAGCCTTAATCCGGGCGATACTGTTATTGTTAATGTCAGGTATAAAAAAACGGGAAAGAATGAGTACCGAAGAAGCTGCTTTTATTATGTAAAACGCCCTGTAATTGTTAATGGACAGTATTACGCGTATAGTATCATGGATTCAAAAACAGGTGAATTGCTTGCGTATTACTCAAAAGATCGTCTGGGATCCAGACTGGCATGTCTTTTAAGAAACCGTGTACCTAACGGATCTTCTACAGCGAAACCAATCTTTAATGCTCTGAACTTTGATCTGGGGATCTTCAAACCATATTCAAAATGGACAGACGAAGTTGCTGTTCCTGGTGATGTCCCCTGGAAGAGAGAATTGAATTATAACCGGAATAAATTGATAGGTGTGATTTACAAAAACAGTGCAGTGAGGGGCAAGGGATATCCGGTACACAATCATAATTATGTTTTTGACGGGTGTCAGTATGTGTTTGACCATCTTAATGCTTCAAATAATATTCTTGCTGTTGAGACCGCTTATCGACTGAATCAAAGGATATTCGACGAGAATGGTGATATCATTCCCGAAGCTTTCCCGCTGGTTCAGTATTTTTACCGGGTAGGTGCTTTTTCACGGATCAAAGACTCTTTAAATTTAAAAGATGTGACCGGTGTGAGGGCATATAAAGAACTTTGTCGTATTGTCGGGGTTGATGTAGATACAATGCTTTCTTACGGCAAGAGGATGCCTGTTTCGGACAGTATGTATTCGGTTGCACTTGGAACTCTTGAAATGAGTCTGTACGAACAGATGCATATTTTCAACATTTTGTATAATAATGACCTGATTGAGAAACCAGCCCGGCACCCGTCACTGGTTATAAAAAATATCGTTTTGAACGAAAGTGAAATCGCTCTTGACGATACAGTAAAACGGTATCACCCTTTTATGGATATCAACAATATAAGACCGACATTGTTGGGTTTACATAAAAGACTTGTTTCCAACAAATGGGATGGGCTTGAGAGGTATGATATACAGTATGTTGTTGATCCGTTTGATCCTGTTTACTGGGAAAGCAGTTATAATGAATTTGCATATGAAATAACGGAACCGATGTCCAATTTTGCAAAGAGTGGTACATCAGATGATGTAATCCGTCCTTTTAATGTAAGTGCATCAAGCAAAAAGAGGACTAATTATGGGTTATGGAATGCTGTTCTGAGAGTTGATTTGTCGAAACTCTCAGGTGAGGGAGATCCCGATACCTGTGATATAACTGTAGCCTGTATTGGAGAGTGCAATACGAAATTTACAGGTCCGCGTGATGGAAAAAGTCTTCATAAATTTCTTACAGCCGGGCTTCTAAAAAAGGCTGGTATTGGTGTTGAAAACGGTTATTTCTCCAGGTATGAAAGTTATTTAAAGAGGGTAACTCCTGGCGATGAGGACTGCAGCAATTACAATGAAAAATTTTCTGTTGATTCGGTAAATACAGATTCCGTAGTGATCGATTCGGTAGACATTGAAGAAAATGAACAGATGATGTTTGAAAATGTTGATTGGCCATAGATGTTATTATAATTATTTATTGAAATTAAATTATATGGATTTTCATGTTCGGGCCGGGCGCACACGCCCACGCGGTAGTGAAACAGGATTTTGAGTAATTGGAATTTATTTGAAACTTGATTTCTTATTATGAATTGGGATTTATTCTTTGACCTCTTCCCCCAATTCTTTCTCGCATAAAAAAAGCTCATTCTCTTTTCTCAAAGTTTTCTTCACAAGGCCAGTGAGGCCATAATGAACAGTAAGAGCCGTATAAAGTCGAGAGGTTCACGTTCGGTTCTGTGAGAGACTGATGGTGAAATTCCCTCGGTCTCTCGACCAGGATGACCTGATCTCAATTCCAAATCCGAATTAATCACTCAAAGGCCCAAGTAACCAATGAATATGGTTTTTAAATTAACTACAACTTATCATTGCTGTCATTCAGGTATTATTTTACCTGATCAGACAAAATAAAAAAATGTAAATCTGAAGGTGGTTAAATGATTCGTGAATATGATTATTATCTCTTTGATGCTGATGGAACCCTGTTTGACACAACTGAGATGATTTGCAGGTGCTTCGAACATACAGCAGAAAAATTTGGAAAACAATATGACAAAGAACTGGTAAAAACTTATATCGGTATGACATTAAAAAAACAGATGGGAATCTATTACGGACCCCTTACCGATCAAATGTTTGAAACATACAGAACCGCTCATATGGATTATCAGTTATCCATCTATAAAGATTACCTGGTTTTGTGTCCGGGTGTTAAAGAAGCCCTCTGCGGACTGGTTCAAAATGGGAAAAAATGCGCAGTCGTTACCTCCAGAATGTTGTATACACTGGAATTGTTTTTAAAAGAAATGGGAATTTTATCATTTTTTGAAGTTCTTGTTACTCCGGAATCGACCTTTAAGCATAAACCGGATCCTCAACCTGCTTTAAAAGCACTTGAATTATTTGGCAGCGCAACACCCCAAAAAGCAGTATTCATTGGCGATTCACCATTTGATATTGAGTGCGGACATAGAGCAGGCATGGATACCGCTTTTGTTAAATGGAGTCATAATGATAAATCGCTTCTTTCCGTAAAACCGGTTTATTATCTTAATGATATGAGACAACTGTGTGAAAACATTTAGTCAATAAGATTAATTCAGGATATGAAGAATGATTCAATTTAAATCTGTTGTTAAAACGTATGGCGCTTTGCGGGCTCTTGATGATGTTACATTTACTGTAAACAAGGGTGAGTTTTTCGCACTGTTGGGACCTAATGGAGCCGGTAAAACCACTGTCATACGGCTGATCCTGAATTTTACCCGTCTAGCAGGCGGACAAGTTCTGATTAAAGGAGTTCCGGTTTCACAATCCTCTGTTCGTTCTTCAATAGGCTATCTTCCCGAGAATATCCGCATACCTGTTTATCTTAGTGGAAAAGAATTTCTGAATCGACATGCGCAGCTTTGCAATATGAGTGGCAGGTCGGCCGATATTGCGATTGATCGCGTTGTGGAACTTGTTGGAATGAAAGGACGGGAAAAAAATCGTACAGGAACCTATTCAAAAGGTATGATGCAGAGAATCGGACTTGCTGCATCACTGATACATTCTCCGGAAATACTTATCCTCGACGAGCCAGTGAACGGACTGGATCCCATCGGTATAAGAGAGTTCCGGCTGATACTTGAGGATTTGAAAAGCAGGGGAGTAACTGTACTGCTTAACTCACATATACTTTCTGAAGTGGAGCGGCTTTGTTCAACTGCAGCAATCATGGATAAGGGAAAAATCCTTGTCAAGGATACCGTTTCCAGTCTGATCAAGGATGGCGAGACACTGGAGGATGTATTTGTGAGAATCGTTAAAAAAAACTGAATCTGTTCCAAAAACTTGAGAATACAGATAAAACCTGAATGAAACCAGAGGACACATAAGAGAAAATCATTCTTAATGAATGATTAAAACAGAAAGTGCTGCACCCAGACCTGCCAGATAAAAAAGCCCGTCGGCAAGTAAATTAAACAAGGCGGAACGTTTTTGACGAATTTTAGGATTCCATTTAACAAATGAAGACACATAAAACAGTGTCGGAATCTGAAACAGGAAACGAATGGTTCTTTGGTTCTGATAAGCACTCATACCCATTAATGCCGGGAAAAATAAAAGTAAAGCAGCACAGAACCAGATAATAAGATGAATCGCTTTACGGGCCCGTTTTTCACCAACAATTGTAATTAGTGTTTCACGGCCCATTATTCGGTCACCTTCAATATCCCTGAGATCAAATATGAGTGATCTTAAAAAAGCGAGAGTAAAAATCCAGAAAAACGTGGCAATTGTTACTGGCCGAAACAGTTCAAAACTGCCATTAAGTACCTGGGGTGAAAAAGTAAGAACAGTTCCCCATGCGAGTGCTACAAAAAGGTCGCGTGAAGTCGGGATATCCTTGAGGTTTTTATAATGAAAAAAACTTCTGAGCTTTTTGGGAACAAAAGTCATATGATAAGCTGATCCGGCCAGAGTCGCTACTAAAAGAAGATAGAATAAACTCCTGTTATAAAAAAAACTGACTGTAAGGAGTGTCGTTATGCTGATCCCGCTGGTCCATAAAAGTATCTCAAAATGGGCCCTGTAAAATCTGTATCGTGATATTCCGTGATGCTGGGTAGATTCTATGCTTGCAAGACTGTTCCATAAATACATCGAAAAAAAATAGAGAAAAGAAAGCGCCGCACCATGAATCGAAAAGGTAAAATTCTGAAGATAGCAGGAAACGTAGTAGATCGCAACAGCACCAAGAGCTACAAACAGATTCAGGTTGGCAAAAATATCCATGATGTGCAATATCGTATTTTTTATACTGTGTTTCTGCTTGCTGTCTGTGAACTGTAAATAATCTGCAATCCGTTTTATCATCCAGTCTGGAGTAGAAGCACCTGCAGTGATTCCTACAATTTCACACCCGGACAGTGCTTGCCAGTTAATATCTTTTTCGGTTTCAACGTGTTGGGTAGGTGTACCGCATTCACGGGAGATCTTTGCAAGCCGTTTTGTATTGGCACTGTTTTTTCCACCAACAACAATTATTGAGTTTACCTGTTTTGCAAGAGCTGCAATTTCTGTCTGGCGAAGATCTGTTGCAGAGCAGATAGTTTTTTTTACTATAATTTCAGAGTTTTTATATTTCGCCCTGACCGCATCCGCAATCTGGTCAAAAAGGGTCCGGTCAAATGTTGTTTGTGAAACAAGGCAGATTTTGGACATCTCGGGAAGTTTCTCTATATCACCGGGTGTCTGAACAAGATGCCCGGCATCTTTTGCATATCCGGAAAGCCCAATTACTTCAGCATGTCCCTGATCACCGGTTATTATAATCGAATAACCCTGATCTTTAAATCGCTCTATTGTTTTATGAACTGTTTTTACCTTCGGACATGTTCCATCAATGATTTTATGTCCTTTATCGGTGTGATTTTTTTGGATTTCAGGTGGAACTCCATGGGCACGGATTAACAGAGTCGATATTTCATCAAGTTCTTCGCTTTCGTTCAACGTAGTAACACCACGCTGTTTCAGCATCTCTAATGTCTGGTTGTTATGAATAAGGGGCCCGAGTGTCTTGATACCGTTTTCTGCTTTTGACGCATGCTCCAGAGCAAGATCTACTGCCCGTTTAACACCCATGCAGAATCCGGCAGTTTTGGCAATTACAACTTTCACTTTTCTTCACCTGAAAAAAAAATTAATATAATATTCCATCTGTACTGATAAAAACGGTTTCGCATGAAACACAGAAAATACTAAAATTACTGTGTAAATATATGATTATTAATTGTCTTTTATCTGCCGGGCAGAATTTTAAAGACTATCACCTGCAAATTTCAACCAGATATGGCAAGAACAGTGTGTAGAGCAGAGGGAAGGCGATCGCGTAACAATCGCCTTCATTCAGGTCGCATTTAGATACTTTTAAGGATTTCATCCTTTTTTTGAATATATTGTGTATAAATTTCATTTTGCCGGTTTTGCGGTATGATATCACGTGCTGCATTAAATATTTCACTTTCTTCCTCTTCAATATGGTGATTGAGAATTTCGCTGAGCACTTTGGCTTTGGGTCTCCAGTTTTCCATAAACGGGTCAGATTTGCTTAGTTCCATAAGAGCTGCTTCTGCCACATGATGCTCTTCAAGTGCTTCTAGCGACATCTCTTTTGTATCTTCATGATTATAAAGTTCAGGGTAAAACACCATTTCTTCCGATTTCATGTGTGGAATCAGCGCCTTTTTTAGATTGTTGAAAAGGTCGATTTTTGCGTCAACATTTTTCTGGTCCAGAATCTGTTCAAAAAGCATTTTGAAATTCTGATGTTCCTGATGAAGCTGAGTGAATAAATTATCTGCCATAAAGGGTATCTCCTGTTTTGTTTTCAAATCTTTGTCTGAAGCGAATTGTGTTGGTGGGGTAGAAGTTTCTAATCACTAAAAAGGCAATTACCATACCTGTTCCCATTATGAGAGTTGAGCTTTTTGCAGGTATATTGGTTGATCTGCACACCGAACAGATACATTGTATTTCTTTGTCATTGCACTATGATTTCATTTATGAAAAATCGGCCCTGTTTTTTGAGAGTAACAGGAGAAATTTGTACCCGGAAGAGTAGATTGTATCACGGTTATTGGAAATAAAGTTTGGGTGTGGGTTTGGGGTTGATTCTGTTTTGGATCAGGGGTGCGATTTTAATAAAAGTTTTGTTGATATAATTTAAAAAACCCCCGCCGGTTTTTAACCGGCGAGGGACTCGTGCACCTTCACCCTATAGAAGGAGGCATGTGAAGTAGCGACTTCCCAGCCGCCATAATATATTCGGTTTTAACCATTATTATATTGTTGAGCAATAAAAAAGCCCGCGCCAAAATTTTGACGCGGGCCCTCGTGCACCTTCACCCTTAAGAAGGAGGTGGCAGCCTTTTGAGCCGCCGTAAATAATACGTTCTTATATCCAGGATATTGTTATGATGGAAAATATAGTTTCAGGGGCATGACTTTTGAGTTTATGTTAATTAAATCTCAAATGCATATCCCGAAAATGCAGAGACTTTCCCCTTACTGACTCTGATTCGGACATATATGTTTGAATGGCACAGGGGGGTAGTATGGTTCGAGTAGTCTTGTTATTGATTACAATTTTTGTCCTTGCAGACAATGCAAACAGAGAACATGGGAGATTCAAACACAAAAATGAGAGTTATTCCTATTCGCTTAATTTCTCAACAAATCTTCATAAGGATTCTGTTTTGGCTGTGTTATACAGTTTCGACCACCTGAAAAAATACTCTTCAGGAACATCGGAAACCCGTTTTCTTGGTAAAAATTCAAAGAATTGTTATGAGATTGAAATCTTGCTAAAACATCTTTTCTATGCAACCAGATCTGTATATAAAAGAACATTTTTGCCCGACAGTGGTGTTATAAAAATCGAACTGCAAAAATTTGAAAGTAACAGCACAATATTTCCCTCAATTGTTCACTCTTTTTCTGAATACAGGGTTTTCAGTGATGGAACGAAAACTGTTATTCAATACAGGCAGACTGTTTCATTTAACAAAAAACTGAGTCGGTTTTATCTGAAAATAATCAGAACCAGGCTTGATGAGTTTGCTGATGATCTTACCGGATATATTAAAAAACTTTCCGAAAAAACTGAATTTTCTGCTCAAATGGAGGTTGAAATTGTCTGCACCGATGGAGGTTGAAATTGTCTGCACCGATGATTGTACCTGATGGGGGTGATTAAAACCATTATTGATCTATTCCTGTTTCGAATTTGTTTTAGCTATTGCGTGGGTCGTGTGCGCTCGGCGACCCAGAATTTTTTTTTTAACATATAGTGTGCCCGGCGACCATGATGATCTGATCATAATTCTCAATTCCAAATTAAACTCTGATTTTTATGAGAATAATACTTTCAGTAATAGATCATCTTCTTGGTCATACCTCCATCAACGACAAAGTTTTGCCCTGTAATGAAAGAGTTGTTGTCGTCAACCAAAAATTTAACAAGTGAAGCTACGTCATAAGGATTTCCGACTCTTCCTGCCGGATGTTGTGACATATCGGTTTCTGAATGTACAGAAACAATTTTATTGCTTGTTTTTTTCCAGTCTCTGACTTCAATCCATCCCGGGGAAATACAATTAACCCTGATTTCTGGTGCGAGGCTGATGGCAAGGGAGTGGGTCAGGGCAACAATACCGCCTTTGCTTGCGGAGTAAGCTTCAGTATCCGGTTCAGACATCAAAGCTCTTGTAGAAGCTATATTGATAATTGATCCCTGTTGCAAGGATATATGGCTTGAGGTGTATTTGGCGCAGAGGAATGCACCGGTCAGGTTAATTCCAATGATTGAGTTCCACTCTTCAAGAGTCATGGTATGAATCGGTTTTTGAGAATTAACAGCAGCGTTGTTTATCAGGCAATCTATTCTTCTGAATCTCCTTACAGTTTCTTCAACCATATAGCTGACAGATGGTTCGCTGCTGACATCTGTTTCAATAAAAACTGCAGGCCCGAAATCTCTCAATTCAGCTTGTGCCTCACGTCCTGCTTCAGAATCTATTTCAGCCAGTATTACATTAAAGTTGTTTTCCAGAAGGGTTCTGGCTATTGCTTTTCCGATTCCCTGGCCACCGCCCGTAACTATTGCAGTCTTTTTGTAACTGTTCATTCTATCTCCTTTAAAATCATGTTATTAAATATTATTAGTATTTCGTATTCGGTATTGCAGCGTTTTCATCAGGCCTTGAGTAATTGTCAGTATTCGTGTAATACTTTGTAACATCAGATAAAATGATTTCAGATATATGGCAGAATTACTTACTTAAAGAATTAAAAAAAAAACTGCTGTTTTCTGCCGTTTGTTAGTTCTGGAAAATCTGAAAATTTGATATCTGTATCGCTTGTTCAAGATATCCGGTTCAGTTTCAGGATAAATCGCTTTACTACAATAATCAGCAGCAGATTATTAAAATATAAACGTACTAAATGTGTGCCAACCTGGATTATAGGAGTATTTTTAAAATTGATTAACACTATTTGACAGCACTTTTAATATTTATTATATAATCACCCGATTAATCTATTATTTTCATAGATTAAATTTTTATTAACAAACCTGAACCACAGGAGTATTCGTGTGAACCGGAAAACAGTAGACAGATGCGCAGATAACATTAGATTACTTACCGTTGCAATGGTTGAGAAGTCCAAATCCGGACATCCTGGTGGAGCAATGGGCGGGGCTGATTTTATTAATATCCTCTATTCCGAATTCCTGAATTTTGATCCTGATGACATGTCGTGGGAAATCAGGGATCGTTTTTTTCTCGATCCGGGTCATATGTCACCTATGCTTTATTCGGTTCTGGCATTATGCGGAGCTTTTACCACTGAAGATATCGCAAATTTCCGGCAATGGGGAAGTATAACATCAGGACATCCTGAACGGCATATCAGCAAAGGAATTGAGAATACTTCCGGGCCTCTTGGTCAGGGACATGCAATGGCACTTGGTGCTGCTATTGCCGAACGTTTTATGGTAGCTCGTTTTGGTGAATGGGCTGCTCACAAAACTTACGCTTTTATTTCCGATGGTGGAATTGAGGAAGAGATTTCGCAGGGTGTTGGAAGACTGGCCGGTCATCTGGGATTAAGCAATTTCATAATGTATTACGATTCCAATGATATCCAGCTTTCATCTGCAACAAGTGATGTAACCAGTGAGGATACAGCACTTAAATATCAGTCGTGGGGATGGAATGTCATTACAATTAACGGTAATGATCAGGATCAGATTCGTGATGCGCTGAACAAGGCAACAGAGGAAAAAGAACGTCCAACACTCATTATTGGAAAAACGGTAATGGGAAAAGGTGTTTTGGATGAAAATGGTCAGCCTTTCGAAGGAAAATTATCAACACACGGTATGCCAATCTCTGCTGCCGGGGGTTCAGCAGAAAAAACAATAAAGAACCTTGGTGGTGATCCGGAAAATCCATTTGTAATTTTTGATGATGTTGCCGTGCATTATAAAGAGATGCTTGAGAAAAAGAAGGTAATTGCAGAGCAGAGAAGAGCACAACAGGAACAATGGGAAAAATCAGATCCGGAACTGGCAAAAAAATGGGCAGATTTGTGGAGTGGAAAAGTTCCTGAAATTGATTGGGAAAAATTACAACAGAAAAATAACATCGCTACCAGGGCAGCTTCAGGTAAAGTTCTGGAAGAATTTGCGAAAACAATTGATAACATGATCGTTTCTTCTGCAGACCTTGCAAACAGTGATAAAACCGACGGCTTTTTAAAAGGAACAAAAATTTTCAGAAAAAATGATTTTTCCGGAAAATTTCTTCAGGCAGGTGTAGCAGAGCTGACAATGGCTGCAGTCATGAACGGAATCGCAGCACATGGTGGCATAATTCCTGTTTGCGGGACATTCTTTGTTTTTTCCGATTACGTGAAACCGGCAATTCGAATGGCAGCAATAATGAAACTTCCGGTAAAATATATCTTTTCGCATGATTCTTTCAGGGTGGGTGAAGACGGACCTACTCATCAGCCAATTGAGCAGGAAGCCCAGATCAGGCTTCTGGAAAAAATGGCAAATCTGGAAGGCGAACGGAGTTTACTGGTTTTACGCCCTGCTGATGCTGTCGAAACAACAGTTTCGTGGAAAATCGCGCTTGAATCGGATGAACCTGTTGTTCTTGTTTTATCCAGACAGAATATTGCTGACATTCCCGCAAAACCATCATCAACAAGATTTAAAGATGCTCTTGGGGCATACAGAGGGGCTTACACGGTGTTGGAAAGTGAAGAACAACCGGATATAATTCTGGTAGCGAATGGTTCAGAAGTTGCTACACTGATTGAGGGCGCCAAAGAATTAAAAAACAGAGGCCTGAATGTAAAAGTCGTTTCTGTACCGAGTGAAGGGCTTTTCAGAGAACAGCCTTTAAATTACCAGCAAGAGATCCTGCCGTTTGGTATACCCACTTTGGGTCTGACTGCAGGGTTGCCTGTAACTCTTGATGGATTGGTTGGGCCTCTTGGAAAAGTGATTGGAATGGAAAAATTCGGGGCTTCAGCACCTTATAAAGTACTTGATGAAAAGTTTGGGTATACTGCTGAAAATGTAGTTGTTCAAGCTGAAAAATATCTCAACGAATATTCAGAAATGATCGAAAAAATCAAAAATCTTGATCTCTTACAACAGGACGCAGCTTATGAAAATCGGAATTGTCAGTGATACTCATCGGAACAAGGCATATCTTAATGATACTGTAGAGTGGCTCGTAAATCGTCAGAAGATCGCTGCGTTATACCATCTGGGTGATGATTATGATGATGTTGTGGATCTTGCTGGTTATTATCTTGAGCTGGTTCAGGTTCCGGGAATCTATGATGAAAGATACCGCAAAGGTACTCTTCCTGCAAAAATTTTCGAATCTGTTTTAGGCGTGACTATCCTTCTCGTACACAGTCTTGAGAAAGATGTTACTAAAGAAGATGTTTTAAGATCAGATATAATCCTTTATGGTCATACACATAAGGAAGAATTACGTCTTGATGATGGCCGGCTCTATATGAATCCCGGCCATTTAAAAGGTCCGATGGAAAAAAACATGCCTCCAACCTTCGGCTTGCTTACAATTGTAGACAGAGAAATTACTGCCACAATCTACGATCTTAAATTCAAAACAGTACAATCAATTGAACTGATCCGTTCCGAAAGTGGACTTTATAAGGCAGGCTGATTCCTGTCTGGGGCTTACTTAAAAAAATCCGGTAAGAGCCAATCGCTTCTGAGCTGATGAAGTATGGTTTCTACGAGCGTATGTATCTGTTCTTCAAATCAGATGATTGTTTATATGATAATCGTAACCTTTGATTAAATCAAGTGGTTACGATTTGTTCTCCGAAATGGGAGACGTTGCAGGGCAGATAGTGTTATTCCTGGGCTCGTTGAAACGAATCAGATGATCAATTGTGCAAAAAGCGTTTCTACGTGTTTCTCATATTCACTTGTTGAAGTTGATCTGAGGATTTTTTTTAAAACTTTAGGATTTACGGAAAATGATTCCGATAGATAGATCCAGAGTTCTTTCATTCTTCCAAGGATGTGTGCCTGGCCGCAAAGAATGGAACTGTTTATCCGATAGATTTCATCATGGAACTTTCTTATAATAACCGGATCACCTTTAAAATCTCTGTTGCTCAAAGACTGAAGGAGAAACGGGTTTTTGATAACACCTCTCCCAAGCATCCAGCGATTTATTGTAGGAAACAGTGAGGATTTTTCCTGAAAATCTTTTAAAGTTACAATATCACCATTATAAACTACCGGATGGGAGCAAAGGTTTGAACACTCCTGAAAAACTACATGATTTATCTCACCGCTATACATCTGAGCACCTGTACGTGGGTGGATGATTATTTCCTGAAGTGGAAAAGAGTTTAAAACAGGAATAAGTCTGAAAATTTCGTTTTCATCATCAAGACCAATTCGAACCTTTATTGAAAGTGGAAGAGGTATTGATTTCATTACTTTTTCGAGAATCAATTCTATGAGCTCCGGATAAGGCAGCAGTCCGCTCCCACGTTTTTTTCTGGTAACCGGTGGAAATGGACATCCCAGATTCCAGTTTACTGATTTATATCCCAGATCTGCGATTGCCGAGGCAAGTACAAGAAATTCATCGGCGTTATTGCCTATTATTTGGGGAATCACCCGGTCGGAATCGTTTTTATCAGGACTAATATCACGAAGATGTGATGGATTGACAGTTGTACCCCTGACTGTTGTTATAAAAGGGGTTAGCAGGTAGTCAAACTTTGCAAAATAGCGTTCATAAGTATTTCGGAAAATATGGTCTGTAACTCCACGAAGAGGAGCCAGGTAAAAGAGGTTCTTACTGTTTTCGTGCCTGAGGGACTCCATGTCGGTAATTTAGACTCCATTCTGATTTAACTGGAAATTATTGAAAAATACAATCTTCAATTTAACTGTTCCATCCCATTGATGTAATTTGCTGGGATAACAGGAACTTTTTGATTCTGATGTGTGATGAAGGTGTGATTTGACTGTTTTTTTAAATGGTTTTTTAGTATCTTAAACCGGATAAGGTGATGAAATTTTATGCGATATCGCACCTGTCCCGATATTGATCTCAAAACAAAGATACCCCCCGGGCGCGCTTTATTCGTAGTTCGAATTTTCCGAGCGGATTAAAGGTTAAGTGAAATGGTCAGGAAAATACTGGTAATAAACTGGCGTGATATGAACAATCCCGAAGCAGGTGGAGCTGAAATTTACTATCATGAAATTTTCAGGAGGCTTGCAGAGCGTGGATATGATATAACAGTGTTATCTCACTCCTGGACAGGTGCATCATCAGATGACCAGACCGGGGGCATTCATGTGATCAGAAAGGGAAACAAGTTTCTTTTTAATTTCTTTATTATTCCCTATATAATCAGGAACGGAAAAAAATTTGACCTGATAATTGAAAACATTAACAAGGTGCCGTTTTTAACACCTCTGTTTGCGAGAACTGCAAGACTGCATATTGTTCACCATTTTTTCGAAAAAACAATTTTCAGGGAAACTGTGTTTCCGCTTGCATTATATATCTATTTGATGGAAAAAATGGTTGGTGTTTTTTATACAAAAGAAAATTTTATTGCTGTATCAGAGAGCACAAAAACTGAAATTGAAAATTTTGGAGTGTCTGATCAGAGTATATCTATCGTAGGGCCCGGAATTAACACCTCATTTTTTTATCAGTCAAAGCCGAAAAATAAGGGGCCGTTACTTGTGTATGTAGGCCGCCTGATGAAATACAAGAATGTTCAATTCATTATCAGGGCATTTCCAAAAATAAAAGAAAAATATCCGGATGCTGAATTGAAAATTGCAGGCAGCGGGGGGTACCTTAAAGAGTTAAAACTGCTTTGTGCAGATCTTGGAGTTGAAAACTCAGTTCAATTTGTCGGCTGGATATCCGAAGAGCAGAAAAGGGATTTACTCAGCAGTGCAACTATCTTTGTAAATCCTTCCCACAAGGAAGGCTGGGGGATAAACAATATCGAAGCCAATCTTTGCGGTACAGTTTCACTCTCAAACAATGTTCCCGGGCTTCGTGACTCGGTTCAGAATAATGTCACAGGATTGCTTTATGAGCCCGAAAACATTGAGGATTTTGTGGCTAAAGCTCAAATGCTGATTACAGATAAAAAGCTGCGTTCCAAACTGGAAGCAAATGCGCTTGAACGTGCCAAATCTCTGGATTGGGACAAGATTGCACTGAAAATGGAGAATGTGCTGAAACAAATCTGAAAATGCCGGGTTGCCGGGTCAGAGATAATCCGGCATTTTTTAAATACATACGCTTACCCTTTAAGTGAATTGCCAGCTTCCTGTTATTCTTATCTGTGAATATTTCTACAGTTAAAACTCATGTTTAAATTCGGTAAAATCTGATGCAGATAAATTTTCATGGGGAAAAAACTGCCTGCAAAGGTAAAAATTTATTCTTTATTAGTTCTCCTTTCAAAATAAATCCTGCTGTAAGTTATTGATATATAAGTCTAAACAGAGTTAAATCATTTATGGCACAAAATATGCATATCTATCCAGCAAACAAAAAACAGGAGATAGATTTGATACAGGGAATTTACACAGCATCAATGGGCATGACTCCGCTAATGCAGAAACAGGATCAGATAGCCAATAATCTAGCCAATATCAACACAACCGGATATAAGGGAAGCGGATTATTTATCAAAACTTATCAGAAATATCTGACAAACGATCAGCAGCAGCCGTTTGCAAACAGTGAGATCAGGTCAGATGAAGTATATGTCGATTATTCTGAGGGGCCTATGCGTTTTACCAAATCACCCCTGGATCTGTTTATAAAAGGAAGTGGTTTTTTTACTGTTATGACAGGTGAGGGTGTACAGTATACACGTAACGGAAACTTTTCATTAAGTCCCGAAGGTTTTCTGATAACTTCAGATGGTTCGAAAGTAATGGGCAAAGAAGGGTATATACGTGTCGAAAAGGATATTCCGATAACGGTCAGTGATACCGGTGAAGTGATACAGGGTGATGAGAGTAAAGGGGTTCTGAGAATCACAGATTTCAGGAAACCGTACAAAATGAGTCGTTGTGGAGAAAGCAGGTTTCGCCCTGTTTTTCCGGGAACGGTAGAAATTGAATCTCCCGGATATGCTCTCAGGCAGGGATATCTTGAGGGGTCGAACGTTGATATCATAAAAAACATGGTTCAGATGATTTCAGCATACAGGAATTTTGAGGCAGATCAAAGAGCTTTGAGCGCACAGGATGAAACACTGGAAAAAGCAGTAAACCAGGTTGCAAGAGTAAGCAGATAGATTATGGATTGTAAAAAGAGGTAAATTATGATCAGAAGCATGATGACAGCAGCAACAGGTATGGAAGCACAGCAGTTGTACATGGATACGATATCCAACAACTTATCAAATGTTAATACCGTAGGATTTAAGCGGTCAAAAATAGAATTTCAGGATTTAATGTATCAGGTAATGCGGCAGCCCGGTGTAAGAAATTTTGAAGGCGGAATGGCTCCTGCCGGAATAGAAACTGGCTTGGGAGTAAAGCCTGCCGCTACACAAAGGATCTTTGAGCAGGGGTCTCTTAACCGTACCGAAAATCCTATGGACTGGGCTGTTCAGGGTGATGGTTTTTTTCAGATAACACTGCCCGATGGTGGTACGGCTTACACACGTGACGGGTCTTTCAAGCTTTCAGGTGACGGTACGATTGTAAATTCATCAGGACTAATCCTTTATCCGCAGATATCAATACCCGAAGGTTCATCTGATCTTCAGGTTTCCTCTGACGGTATCGTTTCGGTAAAGCTGCCTGATGAAGAAGTTTCAATTGAGATCGGTCAGATAGAACTTGTTCGTTTCATAAATCCTTCAGGGCTAAGCTCCATTGGCGGGAATCTTTATGTAATGAGTGATGCATCCGGTGAGCCGGTTGTAACTTTTCCGGGTGAGGAGGGGGCCGGGTTAATAATTCAGAACTATACCGAATCATCAAATGTACAGATTGTTGATGAAATGGTAAACATGATCAGTGCACAAAGAGCTTTTGAAATTATATCAAAATCGATTCAGGTCTCAGAAGAGATGCTTCAGGTGGCAAATAATCTGAAACGGTGATTATGAAATACGCTGCTTTAAAATTATCCCTTTTTAAAGATCATTTCAGTTGCAGACTGGTTATGATACTTTTTCCTGCTTTTTTGTTTAATGTGTCTGTATACGCAACTGCAATAGAGCTGTTATTCAAGGATTCTGTATCTGTTAACGATACGATAATCACTTTTGGTGATATTGCTTCAGTCAGATCCCGCGATTCAGGGGCAGCAGAAAAAATCAGGCAGACTACAGCAGGTGTTTCGGCTCCGGCCGGTTTTTCTCGTTTTGTTTCCGCTGAGGATGCAGTAATATTCAGGCTGAAGCCACTTTTCCGGAATGCGCAAATCAGTATACATGGCAGCAGGAGGGTTTCTGTTTTTACAAATTACACGAAAATGAGTATTTCTGATTACAGGGAAGATATTATTGAATATATCAAGTCCAATCTCTCGTGGCCGCAGCAGTGTTTCAGTGTTACCATACTTAATACTGAACATTCATGGAATGTTCTAAATCAGCCTTTTGATGTCAGCTTAAGAGGGTTGGCGGACTGTTATGCAAAAGGAAACATTCAGATTGAGTTGATTGCACGGCAGGGTAATCGTACTTACAGAATTCCTGTGCGTTGTAAAATCAATGTTTCCATACCGGTAATTGTTGCTTGCAGACAGATAAAAAGGGGTAAAATAGTAGAAGTTGAGGATTGTGAATTTCAAAAAATGGATATCACAGGATTTGGGCCAACACCTCTGAGTTCCATTGAGGATATAAAAAACATGCAGGCTTTACGAACAATTGAACCGGGTACAGTAATTCACGACCGATTGTTGAAACAAAAACCTATTATAGAAAAAGGGGACCGGGTTATTATCTGTTCGGAATCTGCATCTGTAAGAGTTTATGTCAGTGCTGTTGCACGTGAATCCGGTAATACCGGTGAAAAAATATGGGTTCAGAATGAGAACAGTAACAGGTTGATACGTGTAACTGTTTTGGATAATGGAAAGGTTGCAATTTCAAAAGGAGGCGATGCAACATGAAGATAAAGGGAATAGCTTCATTGACATTATTGACAGTCCTGATTGTTTTCGGCTCAGCAGGTGCTAATTTATACAGTCTTTATTCTGATCAGCGGGCAATGCGTGTTGATGATATACTTACAATAATCATTGAAGAATCTGCAAAAGCCGGAAGCCAGAGCAATACAAATACAAGCAAGGAAAACAGTATGGATCTGGATGGCGGTGGTGGAACCGGTGTACTTGGATTTATCCCAAGGTTCGGGGCTTCGGGCGGAAGCAAGGTAAATTACGGTGGAAAAGGAGGAACATCACGTCAGGGAAGCCTGGTAGCAACCATTTCTGCAAGAGTCGTTGAGGTTCTTGATAACGGAAATTTGATTATTGAAGGAAGCAAGGTTGTGGAAATAAATGAAGAAAAAGAGATTATCAAATTAACGGGTATGGTCAGGCCTGCAGATATTCTTAAAAACAATGTTATTTATTCTTCAAGCATTGCCGATGCTGAAATTACATATACCGGTAAAGGAGTTGCAAACACAGGCCAGCGTCCCGGATTTCTGGCAAGATTTATCAACTGGATTTTTTGATTTAATTAAATGGTTATATTAACAAAGGACAAAGTTACAACAGGGATGAAAAGATGAAAAAGATTACACCATTTGCGGTTCTGATTTGTGCAGTTACAGTTTTTGCGCAGCAGACAGTGAGAATTAAAGATATCGCGTCTTTGACAGGTCTTAAAAATATTCAATTGTTCGGGTATGGGCTTGTGGTTGGTCTGGCTGGAACAGGTGACCGGACCCAGACTGTTTTTACTGAGCAGTCAATAGTTAATATGCTTAAAAATATGGGTATCGAGCTTCCCGAAAAGCATGTCAGGGTACGCAATGTTGCAGCTGTTATGGTTACCGGGACACTGACACCTTTTAAGCGTAAAGGAACAAGGTTTGATGTTACCGTGTCGTCGATGGGTGATGCTACCAGTCTTGAAGGAGGTACGCTTATTCTTACGAATCTTGCAGCTCCTGATGGCCAGTTGCATGCTTCAGCACAGGGCCCGCTTGCTACCGGTGGATATGATATTCGTCAGAGAGGACTCACGCGTATCAAAAAGAATCATGTTGTAGTCGGTAGGATTCCAGATGGAGCAATAGTGCAAAGAGAGTATGCGTTCAATGTAATGGACAGCAGGGATCTTTCAATTTCACTTGGCAATCCGGATTTTACTGCTGCTGTTTCCATGGCAGATGCAATCAATCAGGAATTCGGCAGTTCCCAGGATGTGCCGTTAGCGCGTGCACTCGATGCTGCGACAGTGTCACTTGATTATGGAATCCTGGAACAGAATGGGGTTAACAATACAGGTATTGTACAGATTATCTCAAGAATAGAAAACCTCAGTTTCCAGACAGCTTCACAGGCCAGAGTAGTTGTAAACGAGCGTACCGGAACTATTGTTGCCGGAGGGGATGTCAGGATTTCACAGGTAGGGGTTTCTCATGGTGGAGTAAAGGTGGAGATAATGAATACTCCCGAAGTTATTCAGCCGTCACCGTTCAGCTATGGAAATACTGAGGTAATTCCAGATCCGCAGCTTCTGGTAGAAGAGCAAGATGCAGAGATGGTGGTTCTTGACGGGACTGCAACAGTCTCTGATCTGGCTTACTCACTTAATTCTTTGGGAGTTGCTCCGCGTGATATCATTTCAATTCTTCAGGCAATCAAGCAGGCTGGAGCATTACATGCCCAATTGATAATACTCTAAAGTTACTCCTTCCCTCGTAATTTGCGGGGGAAGGTTACCGGATTCATTAAAATCATCATGATGTTACAATCCAATTGTCTCCTGCCTATTGATATATCCCTTTAAAAATCATATACCATGTCGGAAAGATGACCGGGAGATGTCCATATTTCATGGATAAGTTGCAAAGGTAAATCAACACAATGTCTTGGTGGAAACCAGAGTACCTTTGTATACTGACTCATATTAATTTCTGCATACTGTGATTAAATGCATTTAATATTACCCTTTGTACAATTTCGGTTTTCATTTAACGTATTTTTGTTCAGTTTTTTTCTAACATTACATAGATTAGGGAAACCGGATTTATGGTAAATACGCAAACTTTACCTCCCGAAATACGCCGGCTTATTAACGGAAAAAGTACAGATGTTATTTTCAGTCAGAAAAGTGATCTTACGATATGGCAGAAATTTGGCAGCGCATACCTTATTCTTACAGATCAGGAGCTGCTTGGTACAAGTGAATCGTCCATAGTAGCACAGATTCCGCTCTCTTCAATAAAAGAGATCAAAATGCAGGAACTGGTTGGCGGGGGAAGGATAACTGCAGATACAGAAAATGGTATGAAGCATCTTTTGTACTATTCAAACCATCTGGTACCACAATTTGCCGATGCAGTCAGGATTATAAACGAGTATATACGAACAGGAAATCTGATAGAGCTCGAACCCCAGCGTGGTACATATTGCCCGAAGTGTAATTCACCGCTTCCGGGACGCGACAGGAACTGTCCCCGATGTGTTCCCAGGTTAAAAATCCTCAAAAGAATAATAGAGCTTTCTGCTCCATACAAGCTACAGGTGGCAATTTTGATGCTTGTTTCTTCATTTACTGTGGCGCTTCAGGTTTTGCCGCCATACATAACGAAGAGGATCGTTGATGATGTAATAGGGCAGGGAAATGAAAAAAT
Organism: Chitinispirillaceae bacterium; assembly: GCA_035306725.1. Lineage (GTDB taxonomy): Bacteria > Fibrobacterota > Chitinivibrionia > Chitinivibrionales > Chitinispirillaceae > JAAYEB01. The sequence goes on from DATGNN010000414.1 coordinate 22,537, forward strand.
GTTGTTACCGTATGTTGGATTTATGGTTCTTATCGGTATATTGTACCTGGTGATGCGGTTGTTGAATATTCAGTTTACTTCCTGGATAGGAGCCCGGATAGTAACCGATCTTCGCACAAAACTTCATACTGTTCTTCAGCATGTAAAAATGAATTTCTTTAACAGGAGAGAACCAGGGGAGATGGTCGGGAGGATAATGTATGATACCGATGAACTTCAGCAGTTTCTCGTTGATGGTCTTCCATTTCTGGTGATACATCTGTTTTCTTTTTTCGTAATTGGCGCCATACTTTTTAATATAAGCTGGTCGCTTACCCTGTTTGTACTGATTCCCATGCCGCTGCTTCTTATTGGATCAAGCTGGTTCTGGAAAAAACTGAATCCGCTTTTTCTTCGTGAAGGAACTATTGTAGGGCATATTCATTCTGTTTTAAGTGAATCTCTTCAGGGGCTAAAGGTTATAAAGGCTTGTTCAAAAGAGAAACATCGTATTAAAGCATTTGATTCGGTAAACGAGAAACTGGCAAGAACAAGAATTGAAACCCAGCGCATATCGGGGAGTTTCAATGAAATATTATATTTTGTAATGTCTGGCGGCATTGCACTGGTATGGTTTTACTCGGCAGGAAAAATTACA